>NZ_JALW01000044.1:0-79771 GCF_000710795.1 Enterobacter sp. T1-1
CCGTCCGTTCCGCCACTTATTAAGACATTAAGCCTGCCTTATCGGCAGGCTTAATGGCAAAAAACTTTAGGGGCGTAGCTCAGTTGGTAGAGCACCGGTCTCCAAAACCGGGTGTCGCGAGTTCGAGTCTCTCCGCCCCTGCCATATAGAATCCTTTGCTTCGGCAAAGGATTTTTTTTGTCTTCAACATGGCCAAAATCCCTTCCTAATCAAAAACTGCAGCCAGCTATTATGCTGGCTGGTCAATCATTCCATAATATTGATTTTTAATAGATCTTTTATCTGCGATTGCTTATCGCTGTTCTGCAGCCAGATTGCATACAGCGGCCTGGAAAGCGTAGTGGAATCCAGTACGGTATGGAGTCCCGGTTTACTGTCTGCCCAGCAAACGGGTAACCACGTGCAGCCCTTTAGCAAGGAAAGCTGTTGGCAGGCGATCTCCGCTGAGCTGGTTGTTAGCTGTGGAACATCGTCAGGGGCGATCAAACCGGTTTCATGCTGTTGAAAATCGGGGCCCCATTCAAGCCGCAGATAGGTTAGATCGGACTTCATCATCGCAGGCTCAGACGCATACAGAGCCAGACCAAACTGCCCAACAATCTGGCTGCTAAATTCGTCCATCTTGGGGGCTTCAGTGGTGATCAGCAGATCAAGCTGGCGCTCGTGAAGTTGCTTAACCAGCGACTGCCGTTGCGCAATTCTGGCCTCGAATTGCAAATGCCCATGCGAATGGTATAACCGCGAAAGCCACTGACTGAGCATACATTCCCACAGGGAGGCGCTGGCGCCGATCGAGAACTCATTGTGCCTGGACGTATGAGCCACCTCTTTACGGGCCGCCTGCCAGGTATTCATCAACGTTTCTGCATACGGGAGCAGTTTCTCACCGGCCGGCGTTAAGCGGATATTGTTGCGGTGACGGGTAAATAGATTCACACCCAATTGATTTTCCAGCTGTCGAATACGAAAACTGACCGCTGACTGCGTCAGATAGAGGGCTTCAGCTGCTCGCCCGAAGTGGCGTGTCCTGCTCACTTCAAGGAAAGTTTTTAGCAATTCCGTATCCACATCTTTCTCCACAAAATTATTTGTCGTTATGATTTAAATGTTTTGTTTTACACTCTGTCAAGCGTAACTAATACTCCGCGCCATAAATAGCTCGGCCAAAGAATTAGGAGCGTGTAGGATGGCGGAAAGCTTTACGACGACTAATCGTTTTTTCGACAATAAAAATTATCCACGCGGGTTCTCTCGTCACGGCGATTTCACCATCAAAGAGGCGCAATTGCTTGAGCGTCATGGTTATGCCTTTAACGAGCTGGATCTGGGTAAACGTGAGCCTGCGACTGAAGACGAAAAACAGTTTGTTGCTGTTTGTCGCGGTGAGCGTGAGCCGCAGTCTGAAGCAGAACGTGTATGGATCAAGTACATGGCACGCATCAAGCGTCCAAAGCGTTTCCATACGCTGTCTGGCGGTAAGCCGCAGATGGAAGGTGCTGAAGACTACACCGAGTCTGACGACTAAGTTGATGAGAAAAGGAGCTTCGGCTCCTTTTTTTATGCCAGTAATTTTTGCAGGTGCAGCAACAACCGATCTATGGCGCGATAGCTCAGCGCTTCCTGCAGATGGTGTCTTTCAATCTCTGGGTCTCCTTCCACATCGGCGATGGTGCGAGCCACTTTCAGCAGGCGCTGCCATGCACGGATCGAGAGCCCAAATCGCGTCAATGTCTCTTCAAGCCAGCAGGCATCCTCAGCCTTAAGATGGCAAAACTGCCGAATCTCAGCATTATCCAGACGCGCGTTTAGCTTATGTTGACGAGCGTACTGTCGGGCCTGTGAGGTGATTACCCGTTCGCGAACCTTCGCTGTGCTCTCACCGCGTATCGTTGTCTGGCTGAGCAAACCAGGGGGCGGTAATGGGATCTCCAGGGATAAATCAAAACGATCGAGGAAAGGGCCTGACAGCTTCCCCAGATAGCGCAGCGTCTGCTCAGGCGTGCAGCGATTATGATTTCCCTGATAATGGCCTGATGGGCTGGGGTTCATGGCGGCAACCAGCTGGAACTGTGCCGGGTAGCTTATTTTGGCGCGCGTGCGGGAGATATGGATCTCGCCAGATTCGATAGGTTCCCGCAGGGCATCCAGTACGCGGCGTTCAAACTCAGGCAGTTCATCAAGGAACAGGATGCCATTGTGTGCCAGCGAGATCTCTCCCGGCCCCGGAATGGAGCCCCCTCCGACCATGGCCGTCAGGGAGGCACTGTGATGGGGAGAGCGAAAAGGGCGTCGTCGCCACTGTTTTTGCAATGATGCAGAGCTCACCAGGCTAAATATCGCTGCGCTTTCAAGTGCCTCATGATTATTGAGTGGTGGCAATAACCCATTCAGCCTGCTCGCCAGCATGGTTTTCCCTGTTCCCGGCGGGCCAATCAGCAACAGGTTATGTCCTCCGGCTGCGGTGATCTCCAGTGCCCGCTTCCCCTGCTCCTGCCCGATAATATCGCTGAGGTCGTCCGGGCTTTCAGGCAGGATATCTCCGGTTTCCTCTGGCTCGGAGAGCGTATGTCGGCCTTCAAGGTGCGCGCAGACTTCCTGTAAATGCCCCGCGACCAGGCATCCTTTCTCGGCAATCAGGCTCACTTCTGAGGCATTTTCATTGGCTACAATAATTTGTCGACCGGCATGAATGGCTTCCAGCGCACCAGAGATGGCGCCAGGAACGCCTCTTAACGCGCCTGTAAGCGCCAGTTCGCCAATGAACTCGTACGAGCCTAGCCTCGCTGTGTTGAGCTGCTCAGAGGCTGCGAGAAGCGCAATAGCGATAGGTAAATCGTATCGTCCGCCCTCCTTGGGCAGATCCGCGGGGGCAAGATTGATCGTAATCTTCTTTGCGGGAAAGGTATAACCGCTATTGATAATTGCGCTGCGAACCCGATCTCTGGCTTCTTTGACCGTGGTTTCTGGCAAGCCGACAAGCGTTAGCCCAGGGAGCCCATTACTCAGATGAACCTCCACAGAAATAAGCGGTGCCTTTACTCCGATCGCCGCACGCGTGTAAACAACTGACAGTGACATAAGCACCTCCTCAGTGATTCACTATGTCAGTATTGATTTTGCCTGTTGAGTGTCAGTTGGCTGATTTACGACGCTCATTCCTGCTTTTTAGCGACATAGTGTAACTATTTCACTCATTCGGAAGCCATCTCGCAAAGAGAAGGACGGAACGCGGCAGAGCGCTAAAACACGCCAAAAAAATGAAAAATATTCACTCTCTAATTTCCTTATATAAAACAAAGCTTTTCAGGAATATGATTTGCCTGCTAATCAAATCCGTCATAAATAAATCTTGTGTTTGGTTTGATAACTGTGATAACTCTTTAGGCATTCCTTCGAACAAGATGCACAAAGAACTGAAAATGACAGCCCTTCTACTAGTGATTAGCCTGGTCGTGATTAGCGTGGTGGTGATTATTATCCCACCGTGCGGGGCTGCACTTGGACGAGGAAAGGCTTAGAAATCAAGCCTTAACGAACTAAGACCCCCGCACCGAAAGGTCCGGGGGTTTTTTTATGACTAAAAAACTTAAACGAGGAGCAGAGAATGACAAATAGCACAAAATTCTGTTTCTCCCGATTTATGACGGGGAACTAACTATGAATGGGGCACAGTGGGTAGTACATGCGTTGCGCGCACAGGGAGTCGAAACCGTCTTTGGTTATCCGGGAGGCGCAATTATGCCGATTTACGATGCACTGTATGACGGCGGCGTGGAACACCTCTTGTGCCGACACGAGCAGGGCGCAGCCATGGCGGCCATTGGCTATGCACGTGCCACCGGTAAAACGGGCGTCTGCATGGCAACGTCTGGACCGGGCGCCACAAACCTGATCACCGGTCTGGCTGACGCGCTGCTCGATTCCGTTCCCGTGGTGGCGATCACCGGCCAGGTGGCCTCACCCTTCATCGGTACCGATGCCTTCCAGGAAGTCGATGTGCTCGGCTTGTCGCTGGCCTGCACCAAACACAGCTTCCTCGTGCAGTCCCTCGAAGAACTGCCAGGCGTGATGGCGGAAGCGTTCCGTATTGCCAGCTCTGGCCGTCCTGGCCCGGTTCTGGTGGATATCCCGAAAGATATTCAGGTCGCACTCGGCGAGCTGGAACCGCACTTCTCCACCGTTGAAAGTGACGACGCGTTCCCACATGCGGAAGTCGAAGAGGCGCGTCGGATGCTGGCGCAGGCAGCCCAGCCGATGCTGTACGTCGGCGGCGGCGTTGGCATGGCACAGGCAGTTCCGGCCCTGCGCGAATTTATCGCGGTAACGCAAATGCCTGCCACCTGCACGCTGAAAGGGTTGGGCGCAGTGGATGCTGACTACCCATACTACCTGGGCATGCTGGGGATGCACGGCACCAAAGCGGCAAACCTGGCGGTGCAGGAGTGTGATTTGCTGATTGCCGTCGGTGCCCGTTTTGACGATCGCGTGACCGGCAAGCTGAATACCTTCGCGCCAAACGCCAAAGTTATCCATATGGATATCGACCCGGCGGAAATGAACAAGCTGCGTCAGGCGCATGTTGCGCTGCAGGGCGATCTCAACACGCTGCTGCCGGCGTTACAGCAGCCTTTGAATATCGGCGAGTGGCGCCAGCACACGGCTGAAATGCGTGCCGAGCACGCCTGGCGTTACGACCATCCGGGTGAGGCCATCTATGCGCCGCTGTTGTTGAAGCAGTTGTCTGACCGTAAACCGGCAGACAGTGTAGTGACGACCGATGTCGGCCAGCACCAGATGTGGTCTGCGCAGCACATGACCTACACCCGCCCGGAAAACTTCATCACCTCCAGCGGATTAGGTACGATGGGCTTCGGCCTGCCTGCCGCGGTGGGTGCTCAGGTTGCCCGTCCAAACGATACGGTCATCTGTATCTCCGGTGACGGCTCCTTCATGATGAACGTTCAGGAGTTGGGCACCGTTAAGCGTAAACAATTGCCGCTGAAGATCGTGTTGCTTGATAACCAGCGTTTAGGGATGGTGCGCCAGTGGCAGCAGCTGTTCTTCGAGGAGCGCTACAGCGAAACCACCCTGACTGATAACCCCGATTTCCTCACTCTGGCCAGCGCCTTTGGCATTCCAGGACAGCACATCACCCGTAAAGACCAGGTTGAAGCGGCACTCGACACCATGCTGTCAAGCGAAGGGCCTTACCTGCTTCATGTCTCAATCGACGAGCTTGAGAACGTCTGGCCGTTGGTACCGCCAGGTGCCAGTAACTCACAAATGCTGGAGAAATTATCATGATGCAACATCAGGTCGCCGTTCAGGCTCGCTTCAATCCAGAGACATTAGAACGCGTTTTGCGCGTGGTCCGTCATCGTGGCTTTCAGATTTGCTCTATGAATATGGAGACGGCCACTGACGCCCAAAACATCAGTATCGAATTAACCGTTGCCAGCCCGCGCCCGGTCGACTTACTGTTTAGTCAGTTATCAAAACTGGTGGATGTTGCCCATGTTGCCATCTGCCAGAGCACAACCACATCACAACAAATCCGCGCCTGAGCGTGACAGGAAGAGAAAATGACGACAAAAAAAGCTGATTACATTTGGTTCAATGGTGAGATGGTTCGTTGGGAGGACGCGAAGGTCCACGTGATGTCCCATGCGCTGCACTACGGTACGTCTGTGTTTGAAGGCATCCGTTGCTACGACTCTCACAAAGGGCCAGTGGTGTTCCGTCATCGTGAACATATGCAGCGTCTGCATGACTCAGCCAAAATTTATCGTTTCCCGGTTTCTCAGAGCGTTGATGAGCTGATGGAAGCCTGCCGCGAGGTGATTCGTAAGAACAACCTGACCAGCGCCTATATTCGTCCGCTGGTCTTCGTGGGTGACGTGGGCATGGGCGTAAACCCGCCAGCCGGTTACACCACTGACGTGATCATTGCTGCGTTCCCGTGGGGGGCGTACCTGGGTGCAGAAGCGCTGGAGCAAGGGATCGACGCAATGGTCTCGTCCTGGAACCGCGTGGCGCCTAATACCATCCCAACTGCGGCCAAGGCGGGCGGTAACTACCTCTCCTCACTGCTGGTCGGCAGCGAAGCGCGCCGCCACGGCTACCAGGAAGGCATCGCGCTGGATGTGAACGGTTATATCTCTGAAGGTGCAGGTGAAAACCTGTTTGAAGTGAAAGACGGCATCCTGTTCACCCCGCCGTTTACCTCTTCAGCCCTGCCGGGAATTACCCGTGATGCCATCATTAAGCTGGCGAAAGATCTGGGTATCGAAGTGCGTGAACAGGTACTGTCCCGCGAATCCCTGTATCTGGCCGATGAAGTCTTTATGTCCGGTACGGCTGCTGAGATCACGCCGGTTCGCAGTGTAGACGGTATTCAGGTGGGCGCAGGCCGCTGTGGCCCGGTTACCAAACGTATTCAGCAAGCCTTCTTCGGCCTCTTCACCGGCGAAACAGAAGATAAATACGGCTGGTTGGATCAGGTTAATCAATAAGCATAAATATGGGACGGCACGCACCGTCCCATTTAATAGTCAGACGGGAGTAAATAAAGCATGCCTAAGTATCGTTCCGCCACCACCACCCACGGCCGTAACATGGCGGGTGCCCGCGCACTGTGGCGCGCCACCGGGATGACCGACGCAGATTTCGGTAAACCTATCATCGCCGTGGTGAACTCCTTCACCCAGTTTGTGCCGGGCCATGTGCACCTGCGCGATCTCGGCAAACTGGTTGCTGAGCAAATTGAAGCTGCGGGCGGTGTGGCGAAAGAATTCAACACCATTGCGGTGGATGACGGTATCGCGATGGGGCACGGGGGCATGCTCTATTCACTGCCGTCGCGCGAGCTGATTGCCGACTCGGTGGAATACATGGTTAACGCACACTGTGCGGATGCCATGGTCTGTATCTCCAACTGCGACAAAATCACCCCGGGGATGCTGATGGCTTCCCTGCGTCTGAACATTCCGGTAATTTTCGTCTCCGGTGGTCCTATGGAAGCGGGCAAGACCAAGCTTTCTGACAAAATCATCAAGCTCGACCTGGTCGATGCGATGATCCAGGGCGCGGATCCAAAAGTGTCTGACGAGCAGAGCAACCAGGTGGAACGCTCCGCGTGCCCAACCTGCGGCTCCTGTTCCGGGATGTTCACCGCCAACTCCATGAACTGTCTGACCGAAGCACTGGGCCTCTCTCAGCCGGGCAACGGTTCGCTGCTGGCGACGCACGCTGACCGTAAAGCGCTGTTCCTCAACGCCGGTAAGCGCATTGTTGAACTGACCAAACGTTACTACGAGCAGGACGATGCCAGCGCGCTGCCGCGCAACATCGCCAGCAAGGCGGCGTTCGAAAATGCCATGACGCTGGATATCGCCATGGGCGGTTCTACTAACACCGTTTTGCACCTGCTGGCTGCGGCGCAGGAAGCGGAAATCGACTTCACCATGAGCGATATCGATAAGCTGTCCCGCAAAGTGCCGCAACTATGTAAAGTCGCGCCAAGCACCCAGAAATACCACATGGAAGATGTACACCGTGCGGGTGGCGTCATCGGTATTCTTGGCGAGCTGGATCGCGCCGGGCTGCTGAACCGCGATGTGAAGAACGTTCTCGGTCTGACGTTGCCGCAGACGCTGGATAAATATGACGTGATGCTGACTCAGGATGAGGCGGTGAAAAACATGTTCCGCGCGGGTCCGGCCGGTATTCGTACCACGCAGGCCTTCTCTCAGGATTGTCGCTGGGACACCCTGGATGATGACCGCGCCGAAGGCTGCATTCGTTCGCTGGAGCACGCCTACAGTAAAGACGGCGGTCTGGCCGTGCTGTACGGCAACTTTGCGGAAAACGGCTGCATCGTAAAAACCGCGGGCGTGGATGACAGCATCCTGAAATTCACCGGCCCGGCCAAAGTGTACGAAAGCCAGGACGAGGCGGTAGACGCCATCCTGGGCGGCAAAGTTGTGGAAGGCGACGTGGTGGTCATCCGTTACGAAGGGCCGAAAGGCGGTCCAGGCATGCAGGAGATGCTCTACCCAACCACCTTCCTGAAATCGATGGGCCTTGGTAAAGCCTGTGCGTTGATCACCGACGGACGTTTCTCGGGCGGTACGTCCGGTCTCTCCATCGGCCACGTATCACCGGAAGCAGCGAGTGGCGGCAACATTGCGATCATCGAAGACGGTGACCTGATTGAAATCGACATTCCGAATCGCGGGATCCAGCTCAAGCTGAGCGATCAGGAGATCGCGGCTCGTCGTGAAGCACAGGAAGCGCGCGGCGATAAAGCCTGGACGCCGAAGGACCGCCAGCGTGAAGTCTCCTTCGCCCTGCGCGCTTACGCGAGCCTTGCGACCAGTGCAGACAAAGGCGCGGTACGCGATAAATCGAAACTTGGGGGCTAATGATGGCCGAGTCACAACCCTTATCCGCCGCCCCTGAGGGGGCGGAATATCTCCGGGCAGTGCTACGCGCGCCGGTCTATGAAGCGGTGCAGGTCACCCCGCTGCAGAAAATGGAAAAACTCTCTTCGCGCCTCGACAACGTGATTCTGGTGAAGCGCGAAGATCGTCAGCCGGTGCACAGCTTCAAGCTGCGCGGGGCCTACGCGATGATGGCCGGGTTGACCGACGAGCAAAAAGCACGCGGCGTGATTACCGCGTCGGCGGGCAACCACGCGCAGGGTGTGGCGTTCTCGTCTGCCCGTTTGGGGTTGAAAGCGCTGATCGTGATGCCGGTTGCCACGGCAGATATCAAAGTGGATGCGGTGCGTGGCTTCGGCGGCGAAGTGCTGCTCCACGGCGCTAACTTTGACGAAGCAAAAGCCAAAGCGATCGAGCTGGCGCAGCAGCAGGGCTTTACCTGGGTACCGCCGTTCGATCATCCGATGGTGATTGCAGGACAAGGTACCCTGGCGCTGGAACTGCTGCAGCAGGATGCCCATCTTGACCGCGTTTTCGTTCCGGTGGGCGGCGGTGGCTTAGCCGCAGGCGTGGCGGTGCTGATCAAACAGCTGATGCCGCAGATCAAAGTGATTGCCGTGGAAGCGGAAGATTCAGCCTGCCTGAAGGCCGCGCTGGATGCGGGTCATCCGGTCGATCTTCCGCGCGTTGGGCTATTTGCCGAAGGCGTGGCGGTGAAACGTATTGGCGACGAAACCTTCCGTCTGTGCCAGGAGTATCTTGACGACATCGTCACCGTCGACAGCGATGCGATCTGTGCGGCGATGAAAGATCTCTTCGAGGATGTGCGTGCGGTAGCGGAACCGTCCGGCGCGCTGGCATTGGCTGGAATGAAAAAATACATTGCCCAGCACAACATTCGCGGCGAGCGCCTGGCGCACGTGCTCTCGGGCGCTAACGTCAACTTCCATGGTCTGCGTTACGTTTCTGAACGCTGCGAGCTGGGTGAGCAGCGTGAGGCCCTGCTGGCGGTGACCATTCCGGAAGAGAAGGGCAGCTTCCTGAAGTTCTGTCAGCTGCTTGGCGGCCGTTCGGTAACGGAGTTCAACTACCGTTTTGCCGATGCGAAAGACGCCTGTATTTTTGTCGGCGTGCGTTTAAGCCGCGGCCTGGAAGAGCGCAAAGAGATCCTCCACCTGCTGCACGAAGGCGGCTACAGCGTGGTCGATCTCTCTGACGATGAGATGGCGAAACTGCACGTACGTTATATGGTCGGCGGTCGTCCGTCGAAGCCGCTTAAGGAACGTCTCTACAGCTTTGAGTTCCCGGAATCCCCGGGCGCGTTGCTGAAGTTCCTGCATACGCTGGGCACGCACTGGAACATCTCCCTGTTCCACTACCGCAGCCACGGCACCGACTATGGCCGCGTGCTGGCCGCGTTTGAACTGGCCGAGCACGAGCCGGATTTCGAAACGCGTCTGAATGAGCTGGGCTATGAGTGCCATGATGAAACCCACAACCCGGCGTTCCGCTTCTTCCTCGCGGGCTAAGGGGAGGTCTGCGTATAGGTCGGGTAAGCGTAGCGCCACCCGACTTTAATGGTTCGGCAATATCTTCCAGAACGCATCAATAAGCGGCTCATGCAGCCGCTTTTTTTGTGCACACACGCCAAGCTCGAACGGCGTCTTTTCGTCGCTGCGCTCCAGAATCATCACGCGATTGCGCACCGGTTCCGGGCTGTTTTCCAGCACCACTTCCGGCAACAGCGCCACGCCGCAGCCAAGCGCCACCATCGAGACCATCGCCTCGTGTCCACCCACCGTCGCGTAAATCGACGGATTACTGATTTTCTGACGACGGAACCAGAGTTCGATACGGCGTCGCACCGGACCCTGATCGGCCATGATAAACGGCACCGATGACCAGTCCGGCTTTTCCACCGACACCTGATTACGCACCGGGCAGGGTAGCGCCGGGGCGATCAGCACCACCGCCAGATTCTCCAGCATAGAGAACGCCACCGCGCCCGGCAGGGTTTCGGGCTTCCCGGCAATGGCCAGATCGGCTTCGCCTGTGACGACTTTTTCCATGGCATCGGCGGCATCGCCGGTGGTGAGCTTAATTTCAACCGAGGGATGCTCCGCGCGGAAGCGGTCAAGGATAGGGGGAAGATGGCTATAGGCGGCCGTTACGGAACAGAAAATATGCAGCTCGCCGGATAAAGACGGCCCTTTCTGATCGATGGCGTGTCGTAGCTGCTGATACTGCAGCAACGTCTGCTGAGCAAAGACCCGCAGCTCTTCGCCCGCTTCTGTGAGGGTAACGGTGCGATTATCCCGCACAAACAGCGGCTGGCCGAGGTCCTCTTCAAGGCGCTGGATCTGGCGCGAAAGCGTGGACGGGCTGACGTGCATGGCCCGGGCGCTACGGCCAAAATGGCGGCTTTCCGCCAGATGCAGGAACATTTTCAGATCGCGTAAATCCACGGATTCCACTCCCCCTTTTTACATTGCAGATATTGCAACGTGACGTTGTGAATATATCAATTTCCGCAATAAATTTCCTGTTGTAATGTGGGTACATTCTCGCTGAAACGCGAACCGAACAATAAGACACACAACATCACGAGGTATCACCCATGGCTAACTACTTTAATACACTGAACTTGCGCCAGCAGCTGGCGCAGCTGGGCAAATGCCGCTTCATGGCGCGCGATGAATTTGCTGATGGCGCGAGCTACCTTCAGGGTAAAAAAGTGGTCATCGTCGGCTGTGGCGCACAGGGTCTGAACCAGGGCCTGAACATGCGTGACTCCGGGCTGGATATCTCTTACGCCCTGCGCAAAGAAGCAATTGCTGAAAAACGCGCTTCCTGGCGTAAAGCGACCGAAAACGGCTTCAAAGTGGGTACCTACGAAGAGCTGATCCCGCAGGCGGATCTGGTTGTTAACCTGACGCCAGACAAACAGCACTCTGATGTTGTGCGCTCCGTTCAGCCGCTGATGAAAGACGGCGCGGCGCTGGGTTACTCTCACGGCTTCAACATCGTTGAAGTGGGCGAGCAGATCCGTAAAGACATCACCGTAGTGATGGTGGCTCCGAAGTGTCCGGGTACAGAAGTCCGTGAAGAGTACAAGCGTGGTTTCGGCGTGCCGACGCTGATCGCGGTTCACCCGGAAAACGATCCGAAAGGCGAAGGGATGGCGATCGCGAAAGCATGGGCAGCGGCTACCGGTGGCCATCGTGCGGGCGTTCTGGAATCTTCCTTCGTGGCTGAAGTGAAATCTGACCTGATGGGCGAGCAGACCATTCTGTGCGGCATGCTGCAGGCCGGTTCACTGCTGTGCTTCGATAAGCTGGTGGAAGAGGGTACCGACCCGGCATACGCAGAAAAACTGATTCAGTTCGGCTGGGAAACCATCACCGAAGCGCTGAAGCAGGGCGGTATCACGCTGATGATGGATCGTCTGTCCAACCCGGCGAAACTGCGTGCTTTCGCCCTGTCCGAGCAGCTGAAAACCATCATGGCGCCGCTGTTCCAGAAACATATGGACGACATCATCTCCGGCGAGTTCTCTTCCGGCATGATGGCTGACTGGGCGAATGATGATAAGAAACTGCTGACCTGGCGTGAAGAGACCGGTAAGACCGCGTTCGAAACTGCGCCACAGTATGAAGGTAAAATCGGCGAGCAAGAGTACTTCGACAAAGGCGTACTGATGATCGCGATGGTGAAAGCAGGTGTTGAGCTGGCGTTCGAAACCATGGTGGATTCCGGCATCATCGAAGAGTCTGCGTACTACGAATCACTGCACGAGCTGCCGCTGATCGCGAACACCATCGCCCGTAAGCGTCTGTACGAAATGAACGTGGTTATCTCCGATACCGCTGAGTACGGCAACTACCTGTTCTCTTATGCATGCGTACCGCTGCTGAAAGAGTTCATGACCACCCTGCAACCGGGCGATCTGGGCAAAGCCATTGCGGAAGGTGCGGTAGATAACGCGCAACTGCGCGATGTGAACGAAGCGATTCGCAGCCACCAGATCGAGAAAGTAGGTCACAAACTGCGTGGCTACATGACCGATATGAAACGTATCGCGGTAGCGGGTTAACAACCTTGTCGGGTGACGCTTCGCTTACCCGACCTACAAAACGCTAAGACGTAGGCCGGGTAAGGCGCAGCCGCCACCCGGCTTTTTATTTGCGATAGAGGACCTTGATCACGTGATAGCCGAACTGCGTATGCAGTGGGCCAGTCGGCTCCAGTACCGGGCAGGAGAAGACCACTTTGTCGAACGCCGGAACCATCTGACCCTGACGGAATTCACCTAAGTCACCGCCGCGTTTGCCTGACGGGCAAATGGAGTGCTTCTTCGCCAGCTTGCCGAAGTCGGCGCCGTTTTTGAGCTGCTCCAGAAGATCCAGAGCCAGTTTCTCTTCTTTAACAAGGATATGCAGTGCTGCTGCTGTTTTTGCCATGATCGTGCCTTGAGTGGTATGGATTAGGCTCGCTATACTACCACGCTGTTATTCTCCCCTCCTGACTTTCATTGAGTGATCATTTATGCGTTTAAACCCCGGACAACAACAAGCTGTCGAATTTGTCACCGGACCGTGTCTGGTGCTGGCGGGGGCTGGCTCCGGCAAAACGCGTGTGATCACGAACAAAATCGCCCACCTGATCCGCGGCTGCGGCTATCAGGCCCGGCATATCGCTGCGGTGACCTTTACCAACAAAGCGGCGCGCGAAATGAAAGAGCGTGTCGGCCAGACGCTGGGGCGTAAAGAGGCGCGAGGCCTGATGATCTCCACGTTCCACACGCTGGGGCTGGATATCATCAAACGCGAATACGCGGCGCTGGGGATGAAGTCTAACTTCTCGCTCTTCGACGACACCGATCAGGTGGCATTGCTTAAAGAGCTTACCGAGGGGCTGATCGAAGATGACAAAGTGCTGTTGCAGCAGCTGATCTCGACGATCTCCAACTGGAAAAACGATCTGATGACCCCCGCTCAGGCGGCGGCGAGCGCCAAAGGTGAGCGGGAGCGGATCTTTGCTCACTGCTACGGTCTGTACGATGCACATATGAAAGCGTGTAACGTGCTGGATTTTGACGATCTGATCCTGCTGCCCACGCTGCTGTTGCAGCGTAATGAAGAGGTGCGTGAACGCTGGCAGAACAAAATCCGCTATCTGCTGGTGGATGAATACCAGGACACCAACACCAGCCAGTATGAGCTGGTGAAGCTGCTGGTGGGACAGCGCGCGCGTTTCACCGTGGTAGGCGATGATGACCAGTCAATCTACTCCTGGCGCGGTGCGCGCCCACAAAACCTGGTGCTGCTGAGCAAAGATTTTCCGGCGCTGCAGGTGATCAAGCTGGAACAGAACTACCGCTCATCCGGGCGCATCCTGAAAGCGGCAAATATCCTGATTGCCAATAACCCGCACGTCTTCGAAAAACGCCTTTTCTCGGAACTTGGCTATGGCACGGAGCTCAAAGTGCTCAGTGCCAATAATGAAGAGCATGAAGCGGAGCGCGTGACGGGCGAGCTGATTGCGCACCACTTCGTCAATAAAACGGAATATAAAGATTACGCGATCCTCTATCGCGGCAACCACCAGTCGCGCGTCTTTGAAAAGATGCTGATGCAGAACCGCATCCCGTACAAAATTTCCGGCGGCACCTCCTTCTTCTCGCGCCCTGAAATCAAAGATCTGCTGGCCTATCTGCGTGTGCTCACCAACCCGGATGACGACAGCGCCTTTCTGCGTATCGTGAACACGCCGAAACGTGAAATCGGCCCGGCGACGCTGCAAAAGCTCGGTGAATGGGCGATGACGCGCAACAAAAGCCTGTTCACCGCCAGCTTCGATATGGGGCTGAGCCAGACGTTAACCGGGCGCGGTTATGATTCCTTAACCCGCTTTACCCACTGGCTTGGCGAAGTCCAGCGTCTGGCGGAGCGCGAACCGGTTGCCGCCGTTCGCGATCTGATCCACGGCATCGACTACGAGTCCTGGCTGTATGAAACCTCTGCCAGCCCGAAGGCGGCAGAGATGCGCATGAAAAACGTTAACCAGCTGTTCAGCTGGATGACGGAAATGCTGGAAGGCTCAGAAATCGACGAGCCGATGACCCTGACCCAGGTCGTTACCCGCTTTACGCTACGCGACATGATGGAGCGCGGTGAGAGCGAAGAGGAAGCCGATCAGGTTCAGCTGATGACGCTGCATGCGTCTAAAGGGCTGGAGTTTCCGTATGTTTACCTGGTCGGCATGGAAGAGGGCTTACTGCCGCACCAGAGCAGCATTGATGAAGATAACGTCGATGAAGAGCGTCGTCTGGCCTACGTGGGCATTACCCGCGCACAGAAAGAACTAACGTTCACGCTGTGTAAAGAGCGCCGTCAGTATGGCGAGCTGGTTCGCCCTGAGCCGAGCCGTTTCCTGCTGGAGTTGCCGCAGGATGACCTGATCTGGGAGCAGGAGCGCAAGGTGATTACCGCTGAAGAACGGATGCACAAAGGTCAGGCTAACGTCGCCAACATTCGCGCCATGCTGGCTAAAGCCAAAGAGAAGGGATAAGAATTTGCAGGCCGGGTCAGGCGAAGCCGCCGCCCGGCAATGCACAGCGTGTTACTTCACTTCAAGTGCCCAATGGACATAGCTCTGCCACTGGCACTCCTGCTCAATCATCTCTGCCCCAAGCGGGTGATTATCAATCCAGTTTTCCGGCAGCGTCAGAGACAGTCTTTCGTCATCCGCCACCAGATGAATATTGGGCAGCAAATCATCGCGACGTCGGCTGGCAAACAGTATTGCCAGACGCAGCAGGCGGCACAGATGCTCGGCGACGCGCGGCGGCACGGCGTTTTGCTGATGTAACGAGGAGAGGTCAACGGCGTTGGTCTGGTTCAACAGTAACGTTGCCAGCAGCTTCTTTTGTGCCGGCGTGTAGCCCGGCAGATCGAGATTACGCACCAGCCAGGCTGCGTGCAGCGGCGCCTGCTTATACTCGACGCTCAGCCCAATTTCATGCAGCGCGCAGGCACTTAGCAGCAGATCGCGGCTCAACGGGTCGATATCCCAGCTGTTTTTTACCTGATCGGCAAACAGTGATGCCAGCTGACCTACCCGTTGCGCTTGATCGGTATCGACAATAAAGCGACGCTGTACGTTACGCAGGGTTCGGGTGCGGATGTCCTGATCAACCGAAAGATGCAGCATTCCGTAGACCAGACCTTCACGCAGCGCACCACCGGCCAGCGTCATACACTGGATGTTCAGCTCGGTAAAAATGGCGATCAAAATGGCCAGGCCGCTCGGGAAGACCAGCGCGCGTTCCAGCGTCAGGCCTTCTATTTCCAGCTCTTCCAGGCGACCACATTGAATCGCGCGCTGTTTTAACTGCTGGAGCTTGGTAAGCGTGATCCGCTCGTCCATCCCCTGGGCCATCATGATTTCCTGCAACGCCTGCACGGTACCTGACGCACCCACGCAAACTTTCCAGCCGTGATAGCGCAGTTCGTCCATTACCGGACGTAACACCTCGCGGGCAGCATTTTCCGCTTCGTCGAAGTTTTCTTTACCCAGATTTCGATCGGCAAAGTAGCGCTCAAGCCAGGTCACACAGCCCATCGACAGGCTGAACAGCGAGGTCGCCTGCGCGCCCGTGCCGGTGACGAGCTCGGTGCTGGCACCCCCGATATCGACGACCAGACGGCGATCGTCGCCGCCCGTCGTGTGCGCAACACCCTGATAGATCAGACGTGCTTCTTCTTCACCGCTGATAACCTGAACCGGGCACCCGAGAATTTCCTGCGCTTTGGCAATAAAATCCACGGCATTGACTGCCAGGCGCAGCGTCGCGGTGGCGACAACGGTAATTTGCGAATGGGGAATATCCTGCAGGCGTTCGGCAAAGAGACGCAGACACTGCCAGCCACGTTCCATGGCTTCGGGAGAGAGATAATTATCGCTGCTCAGGCCCGCCGCGAGGCGGACCTTGCGCTTAATGCGCGTCAGCGTTTGTATGCTTCCCGCCACCTCGCGCACAACCAGCATATGAAAACTATTCGAACCGAGATCAATTGCCGCATAAAGCGAGGTGGAGCTGAGCATATTTTCTTAACCTGAACGACGACGATTACGCGGTGCGCCAGAACGACGCGGGCCATTGCCGGAGCGGGCGCGGGTAAGGCGCTTAGGCGGCGGCAGTTCGCTTAACAGCGCATCCGGATTGTATTTACTCTGTGGAATAGAGTGACCAATGTAGGCCTCAATCGCCGGGAGATTCAGCGCATATTCTTCACACGCAAGGCTAATGGAGTGACCGCTTGCACCAGCACGACCGGTACGACCAATGCGGTGTACGTAGTCTTCGCAGTCATCCGGCAGGTCATAGTTGAAGACGTGCGTGACGGCGGGTATATGCAGACCACGCGCGGCCACGTCGGTTGCGACCAGAATATCGAGATCGCCACGGGTAAATTCGTCGAGAATACGCAGGCGTTTTTTCTGTGCCACATCGCCGGTCAGCAGACCCACACGGTGACCATCTGCAGCCAGATGGCCCCAGATATCTTCACAGCGGTGTTTGGTGTTCGCGAAGATAATGGCGCGATCTGGCCACTCTTCTTCGATCAGCGTTTGCAGCAGACGCATTTTCTCTTCATTGGAAGGATAGAAGAGCTCTTCTTTAATGCGGTGACCTGTTTTCTGCTCCGGCTCCACTTCCACATATTCGGCGTTGTTCATCTGCTCGAACGCCAGCTCGCGTACGCGATAAGAAAGGGTAGCGGAGAACAGCATGTTCAGACGCTGGTTCGCCGGAGGCATGCGACGGAACAGCCAGCGGATGTCTTTGATAAAGCCCAGATCGTACATGCGGTCGGCTTCATCCAGCACCACAACCTGGATTGCGCCGAGGTTAATGTGATTCTGTTTTGCATAATCGATAAGACGGCCAGTGGTACCGATCAGGATATCCACGCCGCTTTCCAGCACTTTCAGCTGCTTATCGTAGCCATCGCCGCCGTAAGCCAGGCCAATCTTCAGGCCGGTCGCCTGCGTCAGAGGTTCAGCGTCTGCGTGGATCTGTACCGCCAGTTCTCGCGTCGGAGCCATGATAAGCGCGCGCGGCTGGTTAACTTTGCGGTCTGCAATCGCTGGATGAGAAAGTAAATAGTGAAACGTTGACGTTAAAAACGCCATCGTTTTGCCAGTACCGGTTTGCGCCTGCCCTGCTACGTCACGACCGGCCAGCGTCAGCGGCAGGGCGAGAGCCTGAATGGGCGTGCAGTTATGAAACCCTTTATTTTCAAGGGCTTCAATCACTTTTGGGTGCAGGGCGAAGTCGGAAAACTTCTGTTCTGTTAAATGTGTTTTGCTCATAGTGTGGTAGAATATCAGCTTACTATTGCTTTACGAAAGCGTATCCGGTGAAATAAAGTCAACCTTTAGTTGGTTAATGCGACATCAACACGTCGTTGATGAAGGCGAAACCAACGCACCAGGCTTATTCCTGTGGAGTTATATATGAGCGATAAAATTATTCACCTGACTGACGACAGTTTTGACACGGACGTACTTAAGGCTGACGGGCTGACCCTCGTCGATTTCTGGGCTGAATGGTGTGGTCCTTGCAAAATGATCGCCCCGATTCTGGATGAGATCGCTGACGAATATCAGGGCAAACTGACCGTTGCCAAGCTGAACATCGACCAGAACCCGGGTACCGCGCCAAAATACGGCATCCGTGGCATCCCGACCCTGCTGCTGTTTAAAAACGGCGAAGTGGCGGCGACCAAAGTGGGCGCACTGTCCAAAGGTCAACTGAAAGAGTTCCTCGACGCTAACCTGGCGTAAGGTTTCTCCGCTGCGCGTCCAGAGGCCAAAATGATGTGCAACTCTGGACGCCCGGCTTAAGTCGTGCTAAGTTAGCTATGACTTCGTTTTAAACATATCTTGTTGTTTGAATCTTGTTTTACCCGAAACTTCCCGTTGTTAACTTAAACAGTGCGTGAAGTGGCTAAATTCCGGGCTTGTCACTCAATCCGTCTTGTCGTTTCAGATCTGCGTTCTTTCCCTGTGACCAGACAGCGAACAGACATGAGTTGATGGCCGCTAAACAGGCATGGATGACCCTGCCATACCATTCACAACATTAAGTTCGAGAATCACCCCGAGTTTAAGAACCCACACCATTATGAATCTTACCGAATTAAAGAATACGCCGGTTTCTGAGCTGATCACTCTCGGCGAAAATATGGGACTGGAAAACCAGGCTCGTATGCGCAAGCAGGACATCATTTTCGCCATCCTGAAGCAGCACGCTAAGAGTGGCGAAGATATCTTTGGCGACGGTGTGCTGGAGATATTGCAAGACGGATTTGGTTTCCTCCGCTCTGCAGACAGCTCCTACCTCGCCGGCCCTGACGACATCTACGTATCCCCCAGCCAAATCCGCCGTTTCAACCTCCGCACTGGTGACACCATTTCAGGTAAGATTCGTCCTCCAAAAGAGGGTGAACGCTACTTTGCGCTGTTGAAAGTTAACGAAGTTAACTACGACAAACCGGAAAACTCGCGTAATAAGATCCTCTTCGAGAACTTAACGCCGCTGCATGCGAACTCTCGTCTGCGTATGGAGCGTGGTAACGGTTCTACCGAAGACTTAACCGCGCGCGTGCTGGATCTGGCTTCGCCAATTGGTCGTGGTCAACGTGGTCTGATTGTGGCACCGCCAAAAGCGGGTAAAACCATGCTGCTGCAGAACATCGCGCAGAGCATTGCCTACAACCACCCTGACTGCGTGCTGATGGTACTGCTGATTGACGAACGTCCGGAAGAAGTGACCGAGATGCAGCGTCTGGTGAAAGGTGAAGTTGTGGCGTCGACCTTTGACGAACCGGCATCCCGTCACGTTCAGGTTGCGGAAATGGTTATTGAGAAGGCGAAACGCCTGGTTGAGCACAAGAAAGACGTTATCATTCTGCTCGACTCCATCACCCGCCTGGCGCGTGCCTACAACACCGTGGTTCCGGCTTCCGGTAAAGTACTGACCGGTGGTGTGGATGCCAACGCCCTGCATCGTCCGAAGCGCTTCTTCGGTGCTGCACGTAATGTGGAAGAGGGCGGTAGCCTGACCATCATCGCGACGGCTCTTATCGATACCGGCTCCAAAATGGACGAAGTGATCTACGAAGAGTTTAAAGGGACAGGTAACATGGAACTGCACCTCTCTCGTAAGATTGCAGAAAAACGTGTCTTCCCGGCTATCGACTACAACCGTTCCGGTACCCGTAAGGAAGAGCTGCTCACCACTCAGGAAGAGCTGCAGAAAATGTGGATCCTGCGCAAAATTATCCACCCAATGGGTGAAATCGACGCAATGGAATTCCTCATTAACAAACTGGCGATGACCAAAACCAACGACGATTTCTTCGACATGATGAAGCGCTCGTAACGCAAATAAAGCCAGTGAACGCCACGTTTTTACGTGGCGTTTTTCTTTTATGGACTATACGCTATTACCACACACTCCCAATTTTGACCGGTCGGTGCGACAATAGGACCGTTTGTACAGTCAAAGAAATAATTGATTGAAAAATATACAAAGGGAGTTGTAAGAAGCCACCTTTAATACTTCTGAGGCGGAGGCTTCATGGTTATACTTCCGGGACTAACATTTGTTGAGAGCAATCCATTGTGAATCTACTCACCGCCGTTACTGAGCTGATCAGTATTTTTTTATTCACAACCTGTTTTTTGTTCATCGCGCGTAAGGTGGCAAAAAGAATAGGGTTGGTGGATAAGCCCAATTTCCGTAAACGTCATCAGGGACTTATTCCTCTGGTTGGAGGGATTTCTGTTTACGCTGGCATTTGTTTCACATTTGGCATTGCGGATTATTATATTCCACACGCAGCACTCTATCTTGCCTGTGCGGGTGTCCTGGTCCTTGTCGGGGCACTGGATGACCGATTCGATATCGCGGTGAAAATCCGCGCCACCGTTCAGGCGGCGATTGGCGTGATAATGATGGTCGTCGGCGGACTTTACCTGAGAAGCCTCGGCTATGTCTTTGGCCCATGGGAATTAGTCCTGGGTCCATTTGGCTTCTTCCTGACGCTTTTTGCTGTCTGGGCGGCGATTAACGCTTTCAACATGGTTGATGGTATTGACGGTCTGCTTGGCGGATTGTCATCGGTTTCGTTTGCCGCAATCGGCATCATTCTCTGGTTTGATGGTCAGTACAGCCTGTCAATGTGGTGTTTTGCCATGATTGCCGCCATCCTGCCTTATATTCTCCTTAATCTCGGTGCGCTGGGGCGTCGCTATAAAGTCTTTATGGGTGACGCCGGCAGTACGCTAATCGGTTTTACCGTTATCTGGATTTTGCTCGAAACTACGCAGGGTAAAACTCACCCGATTAGCCCGGTAACCGCGCTGTGGATTATCGCCATTCCGTTAATGGATATGGTGGCGATTATGTATCGCCGTCTGCGTAAAGGGATGAGTCCTTTCTCTCCCGATCGCCAGCATATTCATCATCTCATCATGCGTGCTGGCTTTACTTCCCGTCAGGCGTTTGTCCTGATTACCCTTGCCGCCGCTATTCTGGCCGCGATTGGCGTTGCCGCAGAATATGCTCATTTCATTCCTGAATGGGTAATGTTGGTATTATTCTTGCTAGCATTTTTCCTGTACGGCTACTGCATTAAGCGCGCATGGAAAGTGGCGCGATTCATTAAACGTCTGAAACGCAGGATGCGTCGTAACAATGACAAAAACACAACATTAACTAAGTAAAACCGGGACTATGATGACTCAACCGTTGGCGGGAGCGAAATCAGTGGTAACTGAGAATGAACTGGATATTCGGGGTTTGTTTCGCGTGTTATGGGCAGGCAAACTTTGGATTGCGGGGATCGCGCTGGGGTTCGCACTGTTAGCGCTGGCCTACACTTTCTTTGCAAAGCAGGAGTGGAGCGCCACGGCAATTACAGACAGACCAACGGTTAACATGCTCGGCGGGTTTTATTCCCAGCAGCAGTTCCTGCGCAACCTGGATATCAAGGCGAATCTGGCGACGCCCGATCAGGCCTCCGTCATGGATGAGGCGTATAAAGAGTTTGTCATGCAACTGGCCTCCTGGGACACGCGTCGTGATTTCTGGAGCCAGACGGATTATTACAAGCAACGCATGGTGGGCAACAGCAAAGCCGATGCCGCGCTACTGGATGACCTGATTAACAACATTCAGTTTATGCCGGGCGATGCGCTGCGTAATGTTAATGACAGCGTCAAACTGATTGCAGAGACGGCGCCGGATGCCAATAACCTGTTGCGCCAGTATGTCGCTTTTGCCAGCCAGCGCGCCGCAAGTCATCTTAATGAAGAACTCAAAGGCGCCTGGGCGGCCCGTACCATCCAGATGAAAGCGCAGGTAAAACGTCAGGAAGAGGTGGCTAAAGCCATATTCTCCCGCCGTGTTCATAACATTGAACAGGCACTCAAAATTGCGGAACAGCACAATATTTCTCGCAGCGAAACGGACGTTCCGGCGGATGAACTGCCTGATTCTGAAATGTTCCTGCTTGGTCGTCCAATGCTGCAGGCTCGTCTGGAAAACCTGCAGGCCGTTGGCCCTGATTTTGACCTCGACTACGATCAAAACCGCGCCATGCTCACCACCCTGAATGTTGGTCCAACGCTGGACCCGCGTTTTCAGACCTATCGTTATTTGCGAACGCCTGAAGAACCTGTAAAACGCGATAGTCCGCGTCGTGCATTCCTGATGATCATGTGGGGGATTGTAGGCGCACTGACGGGCGCTGGCGTGGCGTTAATACGTCGTCGCACAAATTAAGAACGCCGTCTACGATGAAGGCTACGGCCTTCATCGCCTAATCGAAGAGAATCGATGTGAAAGTACTTACCGTATTTGGCACCAGGCCGGAGGCCATCAAGATGGCGCCTCTGGTGCATGCGCTGGCCAGCGATCCTGATATTGAAGCGAAAGTGTGCGTCACGGCGCAACACCGGGAGATGCTCGATCAGGTTTTAACGCTCTTTTCCATCGCCCCGGACTATGACCTCAATATAATGAAGCCGGGGCAGGGATTAACGGAGATAACCTGCCGTATCTTGCAAGAGCTAAAGCCCATTCTGGAATCCTTTAAGCCTGATGTCGTGCTGGTGCATGGCGACACCACCACTACCGTGGCAACCAGTCTGGCAGCGTTTTATCAACGTATTCCTGTCGGCCACGTTGAAGCGGGCCTGCGCACCGGCAATCTTTACTCGCCGTGGCCGGAAGAAGCCAACCGCACGCTTACCGGGCACCTGGCGATGTACCACTTTGCACCCACCGAAAATTCGCGCCAGAACCTGCTGCGTGAAAATATTGCCGACAAAAAAATCTTTGTGACCGGCAATACGGTTATTGATGCCCTGATTTGGGTGCGTGACCGTGTGCTGGCTAACAACGAACTTCAGGCAGAACTCGCTGCGCGCTACCCGTTCCTGAACAACGGCAAAAAAACCATTCTGGTCACCGGCCACCGTCGTGAAAGCTTTGGCCGGGGTTTCGAGCAAATCTGTCATGCGCTGGCTGAAATCGCCGCGCAAAACGAAGATGTGCAGATTGTCTATCCGGTGCATCTCAACCCTAACGTCAGCGAGCCGGTCAACCGCATTCTGGGACATGTTGAAAATGTCCTTCTGATTGAGCCGCAGGACTACATGCCGTTTGTCTGGCTTATGAATCATGCCTGGCTGATCCTCACCGATTCAGGCGGTATTCAGGAAGAAGCACCTTCACTCGGCAAGCCGGTGCTGGTAATGCGTGAAACCACCGAGCGCCCGGAGGCGGTAAAAGCGGGCACGGTGCGTCTGGTCGGCACGGATAAGCAGCGTATCGTCGATGAAGTGACACACCTGCTGCACGACGAAGAAGCGTATCAGGCGATGAGCCGGGCCCATAACCCGTACGGTGATGGGCTGGCTTGTGGCCGTATTTTGCATGCACTTAAACACAATCGGGTATCGCTATGAGTTTTACTACCATCTCTGTCATTGGTCTTGGCTATATTGGCTTGCCTACTGCGGCAGCATTTGCCTCTCGTCAAAAACAGGTTGTAGGCGTGGACATCAATGCGCGCGCGGTGGAAACCATTAACCGTGGCGAAATCCATATTGTGGAGCCCGATCTCGACCGCGTGGTCAAAGAGGCCGTTGATGGGGGATACCTGCGCGCCAGTACCACGCCGGTTGAAGCCGATGCTTATCTCATTGCTGTGCCGACGCCATTCAAAGGCGACCATGAACCCGACATGGTCTACGTCGAGGCCGCTGCGAAATCTATTGCACCTGTGCTCAAGAAAGGGGCGCTGGTGATCCTGGAGTCCACTTCTCCGGTTGGCGCAACCGAGCAGATGGCACAGTGGCTGGCAGAAGCCCGGCCGGATTTAAGCTTCCCGCAGCAGGCGGGAGAGCAGGCCGATATCAATATCGCCTACTGTCCGGAGCGCGTGCTGCCGGGGCAGGTGATGGTCGAACTGATTAAAAACGACCGCGTGATTGGCGGGATGACGCCTGTTTGTTCCGCTCGTGCCAGCGCGCTGTACAAGATTTTCCTCGAAGGCGAATGCGTGGTGACGAATGCCCGTACCGCAGAAATGTGCAAACTGACGGAAAACAGCTTCCGCGACGTGAACATCGCTTTTGCCAACGAACTGTCGCTCATTTGTGCCGATCAGGGGATTAACGTCTGGGAATTAATCAGCCTGGCGAATCGCCATCCGCGCGTTAACATTCTGCAGCCAGGCCCGGGCGTGGGCGGTCACTGTATCGCCGTCGATCCATGGTTTATCGTGGCGCAAAACCCCGATCAGGCACGCCTGATCCGCACCGCGCGTGAAGTTAACGACAGCAAGCCACACTGGGTTCTCAACCAGGTTAAAACCACGGTGGCAGATTGTCTGGCTGACAGTGGCAAACGGGCCAGCGAACTGAAAATTGCCTGCTTTGGCCTGGCGTTCAAACCTAACATCGACGATCTGCGCGAAAGCCCGGCGATGGAAATTGCTGAGATGATTGCCCAATGGCACACGGGCGAAACGCTGGTAGTCGAGCCGAATATTCATGAACTGCCGGCAAAACTGGCGGGGCACTGCACGCTTACCGCGCTGGATGACGCGCTGGCCACGGCGAACGTACTGGTGCTGCTGGTGGATCATAAAGAGTTTAAAGCGACCCCCGCTGATGCCGTACAGCAGCGTTACATTGTTGATACCAAAGGTGTCTGGCGTTGAGCAACCTGAACGGGACGCTTGAGTCCCTAGAGTGGGAGAGCCATTTTTTTGGCCTGCCTTCAGCCATTCTGCGTCTGCGCGAAACTGCACCGGCACTGACTGACGCCGACTTTCGCGTCTGGCAGCGGGTACAGGCGAAGATCCCGGCGGACCGCGCCGACCTGCTGGATGCGCTTCAGCAACACGGTTTTCAGCTGGTGGAAGGCGAAGTCGATCTTGCCATTACGCTAACCCGGCATGAGGCGCCAGGCGCGGAGGTTGCCGCTGAGCAGGATATCCCGGTGCTGCGCGAAATGGCAGCGCAGGCGTTTGCCCGCAGCCGCTTTCGTGCGCCCTGGTATGCACCTGAGGACAGCGGACGTTTCTATGCCCAGTGGATTGAGAATGCGGTAAAAGGGACGTTCGATCATGTTTGTCTGGTGTTCCGCGCGGCGGACGGCCAGATCCAGGGTTTTGTTTCGCTTCGCAAGCTCAACGAGCGCGAGGCGCGTATCGGCTTATTAGCTGGCCGGGGTATGGGCGAGAAACTCATGCAGGCGGCGCTACACTGGGCGCAGCAGCAACAGGTCTCGACGCTGCGGGTGGCAACCCAGATGGGCAACACCGCTGCGCTTAAACGTTATATTGCGAGTGGTGCCAACATCGACGCCACCGCCTACTGGTTATACAGGTGACAAGATGATTCCATTTAACGCACCACCCGTCGTGGGAACCGAACTCGACTATATGCAGTCTGCTATGGGCAGCGGCAAACTCTGCGGTGATGGTGGGTTTACCCGTCGCTGCCAGCAGTGGATGGAACAGCGTTTTCACAGCGCTAAAGTGCTGCTGACCCCTTCCTGTACGGCGTCGCTGGAAATGGCTGCGCTGTTGCTTGATATTCAGCCCGGTGATGAAGTGATTATGCCGAGCTACACCTTCGTCTCCACGGCAAACGCGTTTGTGTTACGCGGGGCGAAAATCGTCTTTGTGGATATTCGTCCGGACACCATGAATATCGATGAAACGCTGATTGAAGCGGCGATCACTGATAAAACGCGGGCGATTGTTCCGGTCCATTACGCGGGCGTGGCCTGTGAAATGGACACCATTATGGCGATCGCGAAAAAGCATAACCTGTTTGTGGTGGAAGATGCCGCTCAGGGCGTGATGTCCACTTACAAAGGACGCGCGCTCGGCACCATCGGCCATATCGGCTGTTTTAGCTTCCACGAAACCAAAAACTACACCGCAGGTGGTGAAGGCGGCGCGACGCTGATTAACGACCGCGCGCTGGTTGAGCGTGCGGAAGTGATCCGCGAAAAAGGCACCAACCGCAGCCAGTTCTTCCGTGGCCAGGTTGATAAGTATACCTGGCGCGATATCGGCTCAAGCTATCTGATGGCGGATCTGCAGGCGGCGTATCTGTGGGCACAGCTGGAGGCGGCAGAGCGCATTAACCTGCAGCGTTTGTCCCTGTGGCAGACCTATTACGACGCGCTGGCACCGCTGGCAAAAGCCGGGCGTATTGCGCTGCCGACCATTCCGGCAGACTGCGTCCACAATGCCCATATGTTCTACATCAAACTGCGCGATAACGACGATCGCAGCAAGCTGATTGCCTGGCTGAAAGAGGCTGAGATTATGGCGGTGTTCCACTACATTCCGCTGCACTCCAGCCCGGCCGGTGAAGCGTTCGGGACATTCGCGGGTGAAGACCGCTATACCACGAAAGAAAGTGAGCGTTTGCTTCGCTTGCCACTGTTCTACAACCTCGCTCCGGTTAACCAGCGTACGGTGATTAATACCCTTCTGAGCTATTTCGGCTGATATGTCTTTGGCAAAAGCATCGGTGTGGACCGCCGCGTCCACGCTTGTCAAAATTGGCGCCGGGCTGCTGGTCGTCAAGCTGTTGGCCGTCTCATTCGGCCCTTCTGGGGTGGGACTGGCGGGTAATTTCCGCCAGCTTGTCACCGTCCTTGGGGTATTGGCCGGCGCCGGGATCTTCAACGGCGTTACGAAATACGTTGCACAGCATCAGGATGACGCAGCGCAGCTGCGCAAAGTCGTCGGCACATCGTCGGCGATGGTGTTAGGTTTCTCTACTCTGCTGGCCGCGGTGTTTCTGCTGGCGGCGGCCCCCATTAGCCAGGGGCTGTTTGGACACACGCATTATGAAGGGCTGGTGCGTCTGGTCGCTCTGGTTCAGATGGGGATCGCGTGGGCTAACCTGCTACTGGCGCTGATGAAAGGGTTTCGTGATGCTGCCGGGAACGCGCTTGCGCTGATCCTGGGCAGCGTTATAGGTGTTATCGCCTATTACTTCTGCTACCGCCTGGGCGGGTATGAAGGCGCGCTGCTGGGTCTGGCGCTGGTACCTGCGTTAGTGGTCGTTCCGGCGGCGTTTATGCTGATGCGTCGTGGCGTTATCCCCTTAAGCTACCTGAAACCGCAGTGGGACAAGGTGCTGGCGGGTCAACTGGGTAAATTTACCCTGATGGCGCTCATTACCTCTGTTACGCTGCCAGTGGCTTACGTGATGATGCGAAACCTGCTGGCGGCGCATTACAGCTGGGATGAGGTGGGAATTTGGCAGGGCGTAAGCAGCATTTCTGACGCCTACCTCCAATTTATAACGGCTTCCTTTAGCGTCTGGTTGCTGCCAACCTTATCGCGTCTGAGCTCCCGACAGGATATTACCCGCGAGATTACCCGCTCGCTGCGTTTTGTACTTCCCGCCGTGGCGGCGGCCAGTTTTACCGTGTGGTTATTGCGCGATGTCGCCATCTGGCTGCTCTTTTCGGCGAAATTCATCGCCATGCGCGATCTGTTTGCCTGGCAGCTGGTGGGGGATGTACTGAAAGTAGGCGCTTACGTATTCGGGTATCTGGTGATTGCGAAAGCCTCGCTGCGTTTGTATATCCTGGCAGAGATAAGCCAGTTTACGCTCCTGACGGCGTTCTCACACTGGCTGATCCCGGCACACGGTGCACTGGGGGCGGCTCAGGCCTATATGGCAACCTATATCGTTTATTTCGCTGCCTGTTGCGGCGTATTTTTACTTTGGCGTAAACGCGCATGACTGCACTGATTCACATACTGGGATCGGATATCCCACACCATAACCAGACCGTTTTGCGGTTCTTCAACGATGAGCTGGCCCCGGGCAATCCCGATGCACGCGAGTTTATGGTTGCAGGCCAGGACAGGGGCCTGAGCGAGATGTGTCCGGCGCTGACGCTTACCTTCTGGCCGGATAAAGCCGCCCTGGCAAAGGCGGTTGTCGCGAAAGCGAAAGCGGATCGTGAGCAGCGCTTCTTCTTCCATGGACAATTTAATACCGGTCTGTGGCTGGCTCTTCTGAGCGGCGGGATTAAACCTTCCCAGTGCAGCTGGCATATCTGGGGAGCCGATCTCTATGAAGTCTCCCGCGGCTGGAAGTTCCGACTCTTCTACCCGCTACGGCGTATGGCGCAGGGGCGGGTTGGCTGTGTTTTCGCCACCCGTGGCGATCTCAATTACTTCGCGAAACAGCACCCCAACGTTCGCGGTGAGCTGCTCTATTTCCCGACACGCATGAACCCGGCGCTGAATAACATGGCAAACGATACGCCGCGTGAGGGTAAGCTGACGATCCTGGTGGGTAACTCTGGCGATCGCAGCAACGAGCATATTGCTGCGCTGAAGGCGGTACATCAGCAGTTTGGCGACACGGTAAATGTCGTTGTGCCGATGGGCTATCCGGCCAATAATGATGCTTACATCAATGACGTTCGCCAGCAGGCTCTGGGATTGTTTAGCCCGGAGAATGTGAACATCCTGCGCGATAAGCTGGAATTTGATGAATACCTTGCGCTGCTTCGCCAGTGCGATCTCGGCTATTTCATCTTTGCCCGCCAGCAGGGAATTGGCACGCTGTGCCTGCTGATTCAGGCAGGCGTTCCCTGTGTGCTTAATCGCGATAACCCGTTCTGGCAGGATATGGCTGAACAACACATTCCGGTGCTGTTCACCACGGATACCCTGAACGTGGAGGTGGTACGTGAAGCTCAGCGTCAACTGGCGCTGGTGGATAAAAGTACCATCGATTTCTTTAACCCGAACTATCTTACGCCGTGGCACCGTGCGCTGCGTATCGCTTCAGGAGACAACGCATGAGCCAGTTGCAATTCAGCGGCTTGTTAGTGGTATGGCTTCTGAGCACGCTATTTATCGCCACTCTGACCTGGTTTGAGTTCCGCCGCGTGCGTTTTAACTTTAACGTCTTCTTCTCGTTACTGTTTCTTCTGACCTTCTTCTTCGGTTTTCCGCTGACCAGTATTCTGGTTTTCCGTTTTGACGTGAGCGTCGCGCCGCCGGAAATCCTGCTCCAGGCACTCTTGTCGGCGACCTGCTTCTATGCGGTGTACTACGTCACCTATAAAACACGTCTGCGTGCGGTGAAAGCGAGTGCGCCGCGTCGTCCGCTGTTCACCATGAACAGGGTAGAGACCCATCTGACGTGGGTAATGCTGATGACCATCGCGCTGGTCAGCGTGGGGATCTTCTTCATGCATAACGGCTTTTTGCTGTTTAAGCTGCACTCCTACAGTCAGATTTTTTCTGCCGAAGTTTCGGGCGTGGCGCTTAAGCGCTTCTTCTATTTCTTCATCCCGGCAATGCTGGTGATCTTTTTCCTGCGCCAGGACAGTAAGGCCTGGCTCTTCTTCCTGGTGAGCACGGTCGCCTTTGGTTTCCTGACCTACATGATTGTGGGTGGGACGCGCGCCAACATTATTATCGCCTTTGCGATCTTCCTTTTTATCGGCATCATTCGCGGATGGATCTCCCTGTGGATGCTGGCGGCAGCGGGCGTGTTTGGCATTGTGGGAATGTTCTGGCTGGCCCTTAAGCGTTATGGGCTGAATGTGGCCGGTGACGAAGCGTTTTACACCTTCCTGTATCTCACGCGCGACACCTTCTCGCCGTGGGAAAACCTCGCTTTACTGCTGCAAAACTACGACAAGATCGATTTCCAGGGGCTGGCGCCCATTGTGCGTGACTTCTATGTGTTTATCCCGTCGTGGCTGTGGCCTGACCGCCCGGGTGCCGTGCTCAACACAGCGAACTACTTCACCTGGGAAGTGCTGAACAACCATTCAGGTCTGGCCATTTCCCCTACGCTGATTGGTTCGCTGGTGGTAATGGGCGGAAGCTGGTTTATTCTGCCGGGCGCGGTTGTGGTAGGGCTGATTATCAAATGGTTTGACTGGCTCTATGTGCTCGGCAACGAAGAGACTAACCGCTACAAGGCCGCCATTTTGCACAGTTTCTGCTTTGGTGCCATTTTCAATATGATCGTTCTGGCGCGCGAGGGGCTGGATTCATTCGTCTCGCGCGTGGTTTTCTTCATGGTCGTTTTCGGCGTCTGCCTGCTGCTGGCCAAACTGCTGTACTGGTTGTTTGACAGTGCAGGGCTTGTGCATAAGCGCGAGCCACAGGGCAGCAGAACGCTGTCGCAAGTCTGAGTAAGGATAGTCATGACCGACACAACCTCTGCACCGCGCTACGCGCTGCGTGGCCTGCAGCTTATTGGCTGGCGCGATATGCAACACGCGCTGGATTTTCTCTTTGCGGGTGGCCAGATGAAATCCGGTACGCTGGTCGCCATCAATGCAGAGAAGATGCTGGCGGTAGAAGATAACGCTGAAGTCAGAAGTCTGATCGAGGCCGCCGAGTTTAAATACGCGGACGGTATCAGCGTGGTGCGCTCGATCCGCAAAAAGTTTCCTGGTGCTAATGTTTCACGCGTCGCGGGGGCCGATCTCTGGGAACAGCTGATGGCACGTGCAGGGGCAGAAGGCACGCCCGTATTTCTTATAGGCGGTAAGCCTGAGGTCCTGGCGCAGACCGAGCAGAAGCTGCGGCGTCAGTGGAATGTTAATATTGTGGGTAGTCAGGACGGCTATTTTAAACCCGAGGACCGGCAGGCGCTTTTTGACCGCGTGCGCGACAGCGGGGCGAAAATTGTCACCGTGGCGATGGGCTCACCGCGCCAGGAAATCCTGATGCGTGATTGCCGTCTGGTTTGCCCGGATGCCCTCTATATGGGCGTCGGCGGGACCTATGACGTCTTTACTGGCCATGTAAAACGTGCGCCGAAGGTATGGCAAAACCTGGGACTGGAGTGGCTGTACCGCCTGCTGTCGCAACCAACACGTATTAAACGCCAGCTCCGTCTGCTGCGTTATCTCGCCTGGCACTACACCGGAAAAATGTAATCAAAATGTAGCGCGATATGCTGTTCGCGCTGCAACTCCCCTGCAAAACTGCTGCGAAACTGTGCAATGCATTTATTTTTTTAATGCATTGTTTGCCATTTTGCAGAATTTAAGAAACCATTCGCTCCGTATTTTAGTACCCCTAAAAAACAATACCTGGTATTAAGCCGGGAAACAGCAAACACAACCGAGGATCTATGGCAGAGAAAAAACCGGAGCTACAGCGTGGGCTGGAAGCTCGTCATATTGAACTGATAGCGCTGGGCGGCACTATTGGTGTGGGCCTGTTTATGGGCTCTGCAAGCACGCTCAAATGGGCCGGGCCATCCGTTCTGCTGGCATATATTATTGCTGGCCTGTTCGTTTTCTTCATCATGCGTTCGATGGGCGAAATGCTCTTCCTGGAGCCAGTGACCGGCTCTTTCGCCGTCTATGCGCACCGCTACATGAGCCCGTTCTTCGGCTACCTGACGGCCTGGTCATACTGGTTTATGTGGATGGCGGTGGGTATCTCGGAGATTACCGCAATCGGGGTGTATGTGCAGTTCTGGTTCCCGGATATGGTCCAGTGGATACCGGCGCTGATTGCTGTGGGGCTGGTGGCAATGGCAAACCTGGCAGCCGTTCGCCTTTATGGTGAAATCGAGTTCTGGTTTGCGATGATTAAAGTCACCACCATCATCGTGATGATTGTGGTTGGACTCGGCGTCATTTTCTTCGGCTTTGGCAACGGTGGTCACGCGATTGGCTTCGGTAACCTGACCGGGCACGGCGGCTTCTTCGCTGGTGGCTGGAAAGGCTTCCTGACGGCGCTGTGTATCGTTGTCGCGTCCTATCAGGGCGTTGAGCTTATCGGTATTACAGCCGGTGAAGCGAAGAACCCGCAGGTCACGCTGCGTAGTGCGGTGGGTAAGGTGCTGTGGCGTATCCTGATTTTCTATGTGGGGGCGATCTTCGTTATCGTGACCATCTTCCCGTGGAATGAGATCGGCACGACAGGCAGCCCGTTTGTCTTAACATTCGCGAAGATTGGTATTACGGCGGCAGCAGGTATCATCAACTTTGTCGTCCTGACGGCGGCGTTGTCTGGCTGTAACAGCGGAATGTACAGCTGTGGTCGTATGCTCTATGCGCTTTCGAAGAACAACCAATTGCCTGCGGCAATGAGTAAAGTGTCCCGCGCGGGTGTGCCTGTTGCGGGTGTGGCGGTGTCGATTGCCATCCTGCTGATTGGCTCATGCCTGAACTACATTATTCCAAACCCGCAGCGCGTATTTGTTTATGTCTACAGCGCCAGCGTGCTGCCGGGGATGGTGCCGTGGTTCGTTATTCTGATTAGCCAGCTGCGTTTCCGCCATGCGCATAAACAGGCGATTGCCAGCCATCCGTTCCGCTCGATTCTGTTCCCGTATGCGAACTATTTGACGATGGCGTTCCTGATTTGCGTATTAATCGGGATGTACTTTAATGATGATACCCGCATGTCGCTGTTTGTCGGGATGATCTTCCTGGCGGCAGTCACTGCAGCCTATAAGCTATTTGGGCTGGGGCGCCGCGCCACCACGCAGGAAGTGGAGGAATAAGCGGCAAAATGTGCAAACCATAACCAAACGCGCATTTTTTTCAAAAAAGCACTAGACAGCGGGGTCGGAGGTACGTAATATCCAGCCCCGCAACGGCGCTAAGCGCCCGTAGCTCAGCTGGATAGAGCGCTGCCCTCCGGAGGCAGAGGTCTCAGGTTCGAATCCTGTCGGGCGCGCCATTTTAGTCCCGGCGCTAGAGCTGCGGTGGTCTGAGAAGTAGTCAGTACCGCGTGAAAGAATACAGTGGTGGCTATAGCTCAGTTGGTAGAGCCCTGGATTGTGATTCCAGTTGTCGTGGGTTCGAATCCCATTAGCCACCCCATTATTGAAGAGTTGTGAATTGCGAAGGTGGCGGAATTGGTAGACGCGCTAGCTTCAGGTGTTAGTGTTCTTACGGACGTGGGGGTTCAAGTCCCCCCCCTCGCACCACGACTTTAATGAATTGAACTAAAAATTCAAAAAGCAGTACATCGGCGAGTAGCGCAGCTTGGTAGCGCAACTGGTTTGGGACCAGTGGGTCGGAGGTTCGAATCCTCTCTCGCCGACCAATTTTGAACCCCGCTTCGGCGGGGTTTTTTGTTTTCTGCGGCTTTTCACCTCTGTATCCATTCCCCGACATACGCGTTTCCTGTTGTCGCGAACCAGCGACACTTAATTAATTGAAAACTAAAATAATATTGCATCAGCGTCTTAACTGTCTCTTTCTGACGACACTTCTGCGCTTTTACCGATATCTTATGGTGCGTCAGACGGGTCTTAGCAGCAGAAATTCCTTTTATCTTAAAATGTTGCGCGATGTAAAATTTGTTCGTGTAACGTTGGCATGTAACGTGCAATAATATACGTGTAGATGCTCATTCCATCTCTTATGTTCGCCTTCGTGCCTCATAAACTCAGGAATGATGCAGAGCCATTTACGGTGCTTATCGTCCACTGACAGATGTCGCTTCGGCCTCATCAGACACCATGGGCATAACGTTGAGTGAAGCACCAAATATGTTGTCTTACAGACCTGTTTTAACGCCTGCTTTTAAAGCAGGCGTTTTTTTATGCCTAAAAAAGGAGGCCGTCTGGCCTCCTTGATAATTACTGCTGCGTTCCGTTGTTCTGTAGCGTTAGCAGAAGCCCGTCGCGCCGCATGGCGGCAGCTTCTTCCGGTTTATGCTGCTTGTCGAGCGTATCGGCAAGCCACGCGTAGTCAAACGCGTCCGGGCGCTGTTTTAACGCCGCACGGAAGGCGAGGCTCGCCTCCTGCCATTCACCGTGTTTCATCAGCGACTGGCCCAGCGTGCTCCAGAGCAGCGGACGATCGCCAACGGTTTTGATCTGTTGGCGCAGCACTTTTTCGATTTGCTCAGGGTTGTTGGTTTTCAGACGCGGGATCACCATGACCAGACGATCGTCGTACTGGCGCTTCAGACCGTCGAGGAGGATCTCCTGAGCAGTGTCATGATCGTCACATTCAATCAGGTGTTCCGCCATTGCCACCTGCAGAGGAACCTGCTGACGTGTTTTGCGGCTCTGATTCTTCCACCAGGTTTTCAGACCATCGCTGCCCAGATCGGCACGCGCCTGATCCATCAAACCAATCCACGCCATGCGCTGGAGTTCGTCACGATGTTCATCATCACCCACGTCGGCTTTCGCCATCGAAGGAATAATGTCCAGCAGTGAACCCCAGGCACCGGTACGGATATAGGCCTGCTCGGCAAGGCGCAGCACTTCAGGGTGGCGAGGGGTGATTTCCAGCAGACGGTCAACGCCGTGGCGCGCCGCATGGTTTTCATTACGTGCCAGCTGCAGGCGAACACGGGTGATCTCAACCGGGATCTGGTTGTCGGACGCCATCTCCGACGCGCGCTCCAGATGCTGATTGGCACGGGCCTCGTCACCACGCTGTTGAGCTGCTTCAGCAGCCAACAGATAGTTCACGACGGGTTGTTCGGCGTGATCGGCGTTTTTGGACATCAGCTTTTCCACCTGCTGATAGTCGCCCTCGGCGAGCTTAATCAGCGCCTGCTCGGTCTGCTTACGGGCGCGACGGCGCTTGCGGCCAACGAACCAGCCACGGGTATGGGCACCGGTGCGGAAAATACGGCGCAGGATCCACTCCAGCGCCAGCAGCACCACAACGCCCAGGATCAGAATGATCACCAGACCCGTTACGCTGGTTTCGATGTTGTAATTGTCGGTCTGGATCAACACGTATCCCTGGTGACCGGCAAGCATCGGCCCAAGGACGATCCCGGCGATCAGCAGGATAAAGAGTAAGAGTACTTTAAGCATCGTTACTCTCCTTGTGGGGCGCTTTCAGGCGCGGGCGCGGCGGCTGGTGCAGGTTCACCCGTCTGCGCAGCCGGAACGCCCGGCTGTGCCAGCAGGTTACGTACGCGCGTTTGCATCAGCTTTTCCAGAATCGGCTGGCTGGCCAGTTTATCCGGCACGTTCATGGTGATGTTCTGCTGACTCAGTTTGTCGATGTCATCGAGGAACGCCGTGGTGGTGGCATCATCGGTATCGTAGTAAGCACGTACCCATGTGGAGACGTTATCCAGCGCCTGTTTGTAGGTCTCTTCCTGATGACGTGGCACGGCCTGGGCCGCGACCAGCAGACGGGAACGAATGTTCTCACGCAGGTAGATATCCTGGTTCGGCGCTAACAGCGGCACGGCGGTTTCATCACGGCGACGAATGGTGATGAAGCTGTCCATAAAGTTCTGCCAGCTTTTTTGCAGGTTTACACGCCACTCGCTCAGGGAGCTGGACAGTTCGGTGCCGTCAGAATCCATGGGAGAATCGTCGTCGTTGTTATCTGCCAGCTGCAGGTTATCAATCTGGTTCGAGAGCTGATTTACCTTGAGGATGATGCCGTCATAATCCACCTGAGAAACGGCGGAGAGGCTGGCGATGTCTTCGGTAATGGCGCGACGTGCGGTGATGAGGCTTGGATCGTTCATGTCCGCCAGACTCGCATCTGCGCTTTTCAGCAGAGCGGCGGCGGTGGTGACATCCTGATCGCTCCAGAGCTTACGCCCGGCCAGTTTCACCAGAAAATCGGCCTGAGAAAGCAGCCATGTTTTGGCATCGGTACCGGAAATGGAGGCCACTTTTTGCTGCACTTCGTCCAGCTGTTTGGTTAGCTCTTCCTGTTTGCTGTTCGCATCGGCAAGCGCGGCGGCCTGCTGTTTGATGACGCCTTCCAGCTCGGTTTTTTGTGTCTCCTGCGCTTTTTGCAGCGCGGCGAGCTGATTAACCAGCGCGTCGCTGGTTGCCGTCTGATTGGTGCTTTGCTGTTTCACCAGGCCGTAGAGGCTGACGCCTGCTGCCAGCGCAATGGCGATGGCAATCGCGCTCAGCGCGAGGCTGGTCTTGTTGCTGCCGTTTTTCTTCTCAACGGTTTTCTCAGTCGTTTCTGACTGTGGCGTCATGTCCACAGTCTCCCTGGTCTCTTCAACCACGGCGGAGGATTTGTCGTGTTCCGTCATTATGGCATCCCATTATGAGAGTTATTGTAATGCGCGCAGCAGCGCATCGTTGTCGGCGTTATCAGCGATCCGAATATCTTGCCAGCCCAGTTCCCGGGCGAGGTTCGCCAGACGCTCACTGACGACCAAAAGCCGACAGTGGAGTAACCAGTTTTCACGATACCAAAGCGGCACCAGCGACCAGAGTTGCTGCAGCATTTCGCCGCTGGTCACCACCAGCGTTGTAATGCCGCGCGTATGCCAGCGCATCGCCTCTTGTGCACCATCGTAATGTTTTGCACAGCGTTGATAACATTCGCAAAACGTGACGTCAGCTCCGCGTTCACGCAGCGTTTCGCCTAACAGTTCGCGTCCGCCGTTACCGCGTAAAATCAGCGCACGTTTTCCGATTAGGGTTTGTAATTCAGGTAATTGTAGCAAGACTTCGCTGGTTTCCCGATCTAACGGGTAACGCACGTCTGCTCCACTTACGGTATGCAGCGCCAGGGCGGTGGAACGGCCAATCGCGAAATAGCGTGGCGCGGTAGGCCAGTTCAGTCCCTGCTGTTGTAGCTGCGCATGGGCAAATTCCACGGCATGTTGCGACAAGGCAAACAGCAGGTCGCCTTCCTGAAGGGTATTCATATGGTCGGCGAGCGCGGACAGCTCCCGACCCGGGGAGAATTCAATAAGCGGAAAACTCCAGGCCACCTGCCCCAGTGCGCGCAGACGGCTCACTAACTGCTCTCCTGCGGGAGAAGGGCGGGTGACGAGAATACTCATGCAGGGGGCTCTCCATCGTAAACGTCAGCCAGAATCTCGCGGGCACCGTTATCCAGTAACTCTTCCGCCAGCGAAACGCCAAGCTGCTCAGCATCTTGCGGTTTACCGCGGCGCTCACCGCGTACCATCTGCGAACCGTCCGGCGCGCCAACCAGCGCACGCAGCCACAGTTCACCGTTAATTAATTCAGCATAGCTGCCAATCGGCACCTGGCACCCCCCTTCAAGGCGGGTATTCATCGCACGCTCGGCTTTGACGCGAATGGCCGTCTCGTCATGATTCAGCGGCGCAAGCAGTTCACGGGTACGCCTGTCATCCAGACGGCACTCAATACCTACAGCGCCCTGTCCCACGGCCGGCAAAGAGAGCTCCGGTGGCAACGCGACGCGAATGCGTGACTCCAGCCCCAGACGCTTAAGTCCTGCTACCGCGAGGATAATGGCATCGTAATCGCCGTTATCCAGCTTGCCCAGACGCGTGCCAACGTTACCGCGCAGCGAGCGTATGATCAGATCCGGACGGCGTTCAGCCAACTGACACTGGCGGCGTAAACTGGACGTGCCAACCACGCTGCCTTTGGGCAACGCATCAAGCGAGTCAAACTGGTTAGAGACAAACGCATCGCGCGGATCCTCGCGCTCGCAAATGGTCACCAGTCCCAGCCCTTCCGGGAACTCGACGGGCACATCTTTCATCGAATGCACGGCGATATCGGCGCGGTTCTCAAGCAATGCCAGTTCCAGTTCTTTGACAAACAAGCCTTTGCCGCCCACTTTCGCCAGCGGCGTATCAAGGATCACATCGCCGCGCGTGACCATGGGCACCAGCTCGACGCGCAAGCCGCTGTGGCAGGCTTCCAGGCGCTGCTTAACATAATGTGCCTGCCAGAGCGCAAGAGGGCTTTGGCGTGTGGCAATTCTCAAAACATTGTCTAACATGCTTGTTACCGTCATTATCAATCGCTAACCATCCTAACATTGTTGACTCTGGGATGGCAGTTTTACGGTGATGAAGAAGAGAGGGACAGGGCGGGAGTTCTCGTCAGCCACAGCCGTATTAAGGAATTTACACGTACAGAACGGTGCTACACTTTGTATGTAGCGCAACTTTCTTTACGGTCAATCGGCAAGGTGTTAAATTGATCACGTTTTAGACCATTTTTTCGTCGGTACCAGCATAATGATAAGGGCGAAAAAGGGTAACGGTTATCTTTTTGAAATACTGCGGGCTCGCTGTTATTTTTGTTTTTGAATAGCTTGCGACACCCGGAAACATCAGGCGATACGTCTTGTACCTCTATATTGAGACTCTGAAACAGAGACTGGATGCCATCAATCAACTGCGTGTGGATCGCGCGCTTGCTGCCATGGGCCCTGCTTTCCAGCAGGTATACAGTCTGCTGCCGACATTATTGCACTATCACCATCCGCTGATGCCGGGTTACCTTGACGGTAACGTTCCCAAGGGCATTTGCCTTTTCACGCCTGATGAAACCCAACAGCATTATCTCAACGAACTTGAACTCTACCGTGGCATGCCGCCGCAGGAATCCCCGAAAGGTGAACTGCCTATCACCGGCGTTTACTCCATGGGGAGCACATCTTCGGTAGGGCAAAGCTGTTCGTCTGACCTGGACATCTGGGTCTGTCATCAATCCTGGCTCGATAACGAAGAGCGTCAGTTGCTGCAGCGTAAATGTAGCCTGCTGGAAAGCTGGGCGGCATCGCTTGGCGTGGAAGTGAGCTTCTTCCTGATTGATGAAAACCGTTTCCGCCATAACGAAAGCGGCAGTCTGGGTGGTGAGGACTGCGGCTCCACGCAGCACATCTTATTGCTGGACGAATTTTACCGTACGGCAGTGCGTCTGGCCGGGAAGCGTATTCTGTGGAATATGGTTCCGTGCGAAGAAGAAGAGCATTACGATGATTACGTGATGTCGCTCTACGCGCAGGGCGTACTGACGCCAAACGAATGGCTGGATTTGGGCGGCCTGAGCTCCCTGTCAGCCGAAGAGTACTTTGGCGCGAGCCTCTGGCAGCTTTATAAGAGCATCGACTCACCGTACAAAGCGGTGCTGAAAACGCTGTTGCTCGAAGCCTATTCCTGGGAATACCCAACCCCACGCCTGCTGGCGAAAGATATCAAGCAGCGTCTGCACGACGGGGAGATTGTCTCCTTTGGGCTTGATGCCTACTGCATGATGCTGGAACGCGTTACCGAATACCTGAAAGCCATTGATGACACCACGCGTCTCGACCTGGTGCGTCGATGTTTCTATCTCAAAGTTTGCGAGAAATTGAGCCGCGAACGCGCCTGCGTGGGCTGGCGTCGTGAAGTGGTTTCTCAGCTCGTCAAAGAGTGGGGATGGGGCGAAGAGCGTCTCTCCATGCTCGACAATCGCGCCAACTGGAAAATCGATCAGGTGCGTGAAGCGCACAACGAACTGCTTGATGCGATGATGCAAAGCTACCGTAACCTGATCCGCTTTGCGCGCCGTAACAACCTCAGCGTGTCCGCCAGCCCGCAGGACATCGGGGTATTGACCCGCAAACTGTATGCCGCGTTTGAAGCGCTGCCGGGCAAAGTCACTCTGGTTAACCCGCAAATTTCGCCCGATCTGTCAGAGCCAAACCTGACCTTTATCTATGTGCCGCCGGGCCGCGCGAACCGCACCGGGTGGTATCTGTATAACCGTGCCCCAAGCATGGATTCGATCATTAGTCATCAGCCGCTGGAGTATAACCGTTACCTGAACAAGCTGGTGGCCTGGGCCTGGTTTAACGGCCTGCTGACCTCGCGCACCCGCCTGTTTATCAAAGGCAACGAGGTGGTCGATTTAGCCAAACTGCAGGAGATGGTGGCGGATGTCTCCCATCACTTCCCGCTGCGTCTGCCAGCACCCACGCCAAAAGCGCTCTACAGCCCGTGTGAAATTCGTCATCTGGCGATTATCGTCAACCTGGAATATGACCCGACGGCGGCCTTCCGCAATCAGGTCGTGCATTTTGACTTCCGCAAGCTGGACGTCTTCAGCTTTGGCGAGCAGCAAAACTGCCTGGTCGGCAGCGTGGATCTGCTGTACCGCAACTCGTGGAACGAAGTGCGTACGCTGCACTTCAACGGTGAGCAGGCGATGATCGAAGCGTTGAAAACCATTCTCGGTAAGATGCACCAGGATGCCGCGCCGCCGGACAGCGTGGAAGTGTTCTGCTACAGCCAGCACCTGCGTGGTTTGATTCGTACCCGCGTGCAGCAGTTAGTTTCAGAGTGTATTGAGCTGCGTCTTTCCAGTACCCGTCAGGAAACCGGTCGCTTTAAAGCGCTGCGTGTTTCAGGGCAAACCTGGGGTCTGTTCTTCGAACGCCTGAACGTGTCGGTGCAGAAGCTGGAGAACGCCATTGAGTTTTACGGCGCGATTTCCCACAACAAACTGCATGGCCTGTCGGTTCAGGTGGAGACTAACCACGTCAAGCTGCCGCAGGTGGTGGATGGATTTGCCAGTGAAGGGATTATCCAGTTCTTCTTTGAAGAGTCGGGAGACGATGCCGGTTTCAACATCTATATTCTTGATGAGACCAACCGCGCAGAGGTGTATCACCACTGCGAAGGCAGTAAAGAGGAGCTGGTGCGTGACGTTAGCCGCTTCTACTCCTCATCACACGACCGCTTCACCTACGGCTCCAGCTTCATCAACTTCAACCTGCCGCAGTTCTACCAGATTGTGAATGTCGATGGCCGTGCGCAGGTGATTCCGTTCCGTACTCAGGCCGTCACGCCTGCCGTGCCTGCGAATCAGGATACCGCACCGCTGTTGCAGCAGTATTTCTCGTGATGCTTTTCGCCGGGTGGCTACGGTCCGAGCCGTTGTAGGCCCGGTAAGGCGTAGCCGCCACCGGGCAACAACACTACCTGAAACTCACATCTTCCCCCGCCTGCGCGGTTGCAGCCTGCTCCAGCAGATCCCAGAAGGTTTCGCCGCTACGGTCACAAACCCATTCATCCCCTTTCAGATCGAAATGGTAGCCACCCTGTCTGGCCGCCAGCCATACCTGGTGAAGCGGCTCCTGGCGGTTAATAATAATTTTGCTGCCGTTTTCGAAACTGAGGGTCAGGATACCGCCGTTGATTTCACAATCGATATCGCTGTCGCCTTCCCAGTCGTCCAGGCGCTCTTCAATGGTCATCCACAGGGTGTCGGCAAGGCGATGGAATTCACTGTCGTTCATGGTTTTGTTCCTGTTTTTCGTGATGCCGGCAGTATAACCCTAAATAATTCCCGTTGCAGGAAAGCGGCAAACTCTTGCTTTTGTGTCTTCTCCTGCGATGATAGAAACAGATTTGAACTTACGGGCAACTTTATAATGAAAAACGCTTTCCGAACGCTTGCCGTTCTCATCACGCTGTTTAGTCTGACTGGCTGTGGGCTGAAGGGGCCGCTGTACTTCCCGCCAGCGGATAAAACCGCGCCGCCGCCGACGAAGCCAGTGAACAGCGGCATTGAGTCATCTACGCCAGACACTAACGATCGTGGCAACAACGGTGGCCCGACTCAGGTTAATCTCTGACGATCACGTTCTGTACCCGCGCAATGGAGCAAATGATGCAGTTCTCTAAAATGCATGGCCTTGGTAACGATTTTATGGTCGTCGACGCGGTAACGCAGAATGTCTTTTTCTCCCCGGAACTGATCCGCCGCCTGGCGGATCGACACCTGGGCGTGGGGTTCGATCAGCTGCTGGTGGTTGAACCGCCGTACGATCCCGACCTCGATTTCCACTACCGTATTTTCAATGCGGATGGCAGCGAGGTGAATCAGTGCGGCAACGGCGCGCGCTGTTTTGCCCGCTTTGTCCGCCTGAAAGGATTGACCAACAAACGCGATATCCGAGTCAGCACGGCGAATGGCCGCATGGTGCTCAGCGTTACCGATGACGAGCTGGTGCGCGTGAACATGGGCGAACCAAACTTCGAGCCTTCTGCGGTGCCGTTTCGCGCAAACAAAGCGGAAAAGACCTATATTATGCGTGCGGCCGAGCAGACAGTATTGTGTGGCGTCGTCTCGATGGGCAACCCACACTGTGTGATTCAGGTCGATAACGTGGAAACGGCCGCGGTTGAAACCCTGGGTCCGGTGCTGGAAAGCCATGAACGTTTCCCGGAACGGGCGAATATCGGTTTTATGCAGGTGGTGAAGCGTGAGCATATCCGTCTGCGCGTGTACGAGCGCGGCGCGGGCGAAACGCAGGCTTGCGGAAGCGGTGCCTGTGCTGCGGTGGCCGTCGGCATCTCTCAGGGGTTACTGGCCGAAGAGGTTCGCGTGGAGTTGCCAGGCGGTCGTCTTGATATCGCCTGGAAAGGACCGGGTCATCCACTGTATATGACTGGCCCGGCGGCACATGTCTATGACGGGTTTATCCATCTATGAAACAACCAGGGGAAGAACTGCAGGAAACGGTGACGGAACTGGACGACAGGGCTGTTGTTGATTATCTGCTGCGCAATCCTGAGTTTTTTATTCGCAATGCACGCGTCGTCGAAGCGATGCGTGTGCCGCATCCGGTTCGCGGGACCGTGTCGCTGGTCGAATGGCACATGGCACGCTCGCGCAACCACATCAGTCAGCTTGAAGAGAACATGACGCTGCTGATGGAGCAGGCCAACACGAACGAAAGCCTGTTCTATCGTCTTCTGCATCTGCAGGCGCGTCTGGCCTCGGCGCACAGCCTTGAAGAATTTCTCAGCCGCTTCCACCGCTGGGCGCGTGAACTGGGGCTGGCTGGCGCAACGATTCGTCTTTTCCCTGACCGCTGGCGCATTGGCGCGCCGTCCGGTTTTACCCATCTGGCGTTGAGTCGCCAGGCGTTTGAACCCCTGCGTATTCAGCGTCTGGGCCACGAACATCACTATCTTGGGCCGCTTAACGGGCCGGAACTGCTGGTGGTACTGCCGGAGGCGAAAGCGATAGGCTCGGTGGCGATGTCGATGATGGGGCGTGATGGCGATCTGGGGGTGATGTTATTTACCAGCCGCGACGCGCATCATTACGAGCAGGGACAAGGCACGCAGCTGCTGCAGGAGATCGCCCTGATGCTGCCTGAGCTGCTGGAGCGCTGGATTGAACGTGTATGACGGACGCCCTGCTCGCGACTGACGTCTCGCGCTTTCTGCGCTACCTGGGCGTTGAACGTCAGCTAAGCCCCATTACGCTGCTGAACTATCAGCGTCAGCTTGATGCCATCATGCAGATTGCCGATGAGATCGGCCTGAAAAGCTGGCAACAATGTGACGCTGCGACCGTCCGTGGGTTTGTTGTGCGCAGCCGTAAAAAAAACCTAAGCCCGGCGAGTCTGGCGCTCAGGCTTTCTGCGCTGCGCAGTTTCTTCGACTGGCTGGTGAGCCAGGGCGGCTTAAAAGCCAACCCGGCGAAAGGCATCGCCACGCCGAAAGCCCCGCGTCACCTGCCGAAAAATATCGACGTCGACGATGTAAACCGCCTGCTGGATATTGACCTCAACGACCCGCTGGCCGTGCGCGATCGCGCGATGCTGGAGGTCATGTACGGTGCGGGTCTGCGTCTTTCCGAACTGGTTAATCTCGATTTAAAACATCTCGATCTGGAGTCCGGCGAAGTGTGGGTGATGGGTAAGGGCAGCAAAGAGCGCCGCCTGCCGATTGGCCGTAATGCCGTCTCGTGGATTGAGCACTGGCTGGATCTGCGCGGGCTGTTTGGCGCCGAGGAGGATGCGCTGTTCCTGTCGAAACTCGGCAAGCGGATCTCGGCGCGTAACGTGCAGAAACGCTTTGCAGAGTGGGGCATTAAGCAGGGGCTCAACAGCCACGTACATCCACATAAGCTGCGCCACTCCTTTGCCACCCATATGCTGGAATCGAGTGGCGATCTGCGTGGCGTGCAGGAGCTGCTCGGCCACGCGAATCTCTCCACCACCCAAATCTATACCCACTTAGACTTTCAACACCTTGCGTCGGTGTATGACGCGGCGCATCCACGCGCCAAACGGGGGAAATAATGCGTTTTTACCGCCCACTGGGTCACATCTCAGCCCTGACTTTTGATCTTGATGACACCCTTTATGACAACCGTGAAGTGATCCTGCGAACTGAGCAGGAGTCACTGGCGTTTGTTCAGAACTACCATCCGGCGCTAAAGACGATGCAGAACAAGGACTTTCAGCTGCTGCGCCAGTCCCTGCGTGAGACCGAGCCGGATATTTATCACGATGTAACCGAATGGCGTCGCCGTGCGGTGGAGCAGGCGATGCTCAACGCTGGGCTGAGCGCACAGGATGCGGCCGTCGGGGCTGAAGCCGCAATGGAAAACTTCGCCAAATGGCGCAGCCGTATCGACGTGCCGCAGGAAACGCACGACACCCTGGCAAAACTGGCAGAAAAATGGCCGCTGGTCGCCATCACCAATGGCAATGCGCAGCCGGAGCTGTTTGGTCTGGGGGATTACTTCGAATTTGTGCTGCGGGCGGGTCCGCACGGGCGCTCGAAGCCGTTTAACGATATGTATCATCTGGCGGCGGAGAAGCTGAACCTGCCGCTCGGCGAAATGTTGCATGTGGGTGATGACCTGACCACAGACGTAGCGGGTGCCATCCGCTGCGGTATGCAGGCCTGCTGGATCAAGCCAGAAAAGACGGACCTGATGATCGCCCCGGACAGCCGTCTTCTGCCGCACCTGGAAATTTCACGGTTGGCATCCCTCACGACGCTGATATAATCACCAGTAATATTGTATAAATTACCAGGGTTTTTGCAGTTGTAGGCCCGGTAAGCAAAGCGCCACCGGGCGCTTTGCTGTGTTCCTGAATACTATGTGACGGTGCCAATGGACGTTTCTTACCTGCTCGACAGCCTTAATGACAAACAGCGTGACGCGGTTGCCGCCTCGCGTACCAACCTGCTGGTGCTGGCTGGGGCGGGCAGTGGTAAGACGCGCGTGCTGGTTCACCGTATCGCCTGGCTGCAGAGCGTGGAAAACTGCTCTCCGTACTCCATCATGGCGGTCACGTTCACCAACAAGGCGGCGGCGGAGATGCGCCACCGTATTGCCCAACTGATGGGCACCAGCCAGGGCGGCATGTGGGTCGGCACCTTCCACGGTCTGGCGCACCGTCTGCTGCGTGCGCACCATATGGACGCCAATCTGCCGCAGGATTTCCAGATCCTCGACAGTGAAGACCAGCTCCGTCTGCTGAAACGCCTGATTAAGGCGATGAATCTCGACGAGAAACAGTGGCCGCCGCGTCAGGCGATGTGGTACATCAACGGCCAGAAAGACGAAGGGTTGCGCCCGCACCATATTCAGAGCTTTGGCAATCCGGTGGAGCAGACCTGGCAGAACGTTTACAAGGCCTACCAGGAAGCGTGTGACCGCGCCGGGCTGGTGGACTTTGCCGAACTGTTGCTGCGCGCCCACGAGCTGTGGCTGAACAAACCGCATATCCTGCAGCACTACCGTGAACGCTTCACTAATATCCTGGTGGACGAATTCCAGGATACCAACAACATCCAGTACGCCTGGATCCGCCTGCTGGCCGGGGATACCGGCAAGGTGATGATCGTAGGCGATGATGACCAGTCCATCTACGGCTGGCGTGGCGCGCAGGTGGAAAACATTCAGCGCTTCCTCAACGACTTCCCCGGCGCCGAAACTATCCGTCTGGAGCAGAACTACCGCTCGACCAGCAATATCCTCAGCGCGGCCAACGCCCTGATTGAAAACAACAACGGGCGCCTGGGTAAAAAGCTGTGGACCGATGGGGTCGACGGTGAGCCGATTTCGATTTACTGCGCCTTCAACGAGCTCGACGAAGCACGTTTCGTGGTGAACCGCATCAAAACCTGGCAGGACAACGGTGGCGCGCTGGAACAGTGCGCCATTCTCTACCGCAGCAACGCCCAGTCGCGCGTGCTGGAAGAGGCGCTGCTGCAGGTGAGCATGCCGTACCGTATCTACGGCGGCATGCGCTTCTTCGAACGTCAGGAGATCAAAGACGCGCTCTCGTATCTGCGCCTGATCGCTAACCGAAACGACGATGCGGCATTTGAACGTGTGGTGAATACGCCAACCCGCGGCATTGGTGACCGAACGCTGGACGTGGTGCGTCAGGCCTCGCGCGATCGCCAGCTTACGCTCTGGCAGGCGTGCCGCGAGCTGTTGCAGGAAAAAGCCCTCGCCGGACGCGCTGCCAGCGCGCTGCAGCGCTTCCTGGAATTAATTGACGCGCTGGCGCAGGAAACCGCCGACATGCCGCTGCACGTGCAGACTGACCGGGTGATCAAAGACTCCGGCCTGCGCACCATGTACGAGCAGGAGAAAGGCGAGAAGGGCCAGACCCGTATTGAGAACTTAGAGGAACTGGTGACGGCAACGCGCCAGTTCAGCTACAACGAAGAAGACGAAGACCTGATGCCGCTGCAGGCGTTCCTTTCTCACGCCGCGCTGGAAGCGGGCGAAGGGCAGGCGGATACCTGGCAGGATGCGGTTCAACTGATGACCCTGCACTCTGCCAAAGGCCTCGAATTCCCGCAGGTGTTTATCGTCGGCATGGAAGAGGGCATGTTCCCGAGCCAGATGTCGCTGGATGAAGGCGGGCGTCTGGAAGAGGAGCGCCGTCTGGCTTACGTAGGCGTGACGCGAGCGATGCAGAAGCTGACGCTGACCTACGCTGAAACCCGCCGTTTGTACGGTAAAGAGGTCTATCACCGTCCGTCGCGCTTTATCGGCGAATTGCCGGAAGAGTGTGTCGAAGAGGTTCGTCTGCGTGCCAGTATCAGCCGCCCGGTCAGCCATCAGCGGATGGGCTCGCCGATTGCGGAAACCGACACTGGCTACAAGCTGGGCCAGCGCGTGCGCCATTCGAAGTTTGGCGAAGGCACCATCGTCAATCTGGAAGGCAGCGGCGAGCACAGTCGCCTGCAGGTGGCGTTCCAGGGGCAGGGGATCAAATGGCTGGTGGCCGCGTATGCCAAGCTGGAAGCAGTGTAACTTTCAGAAAAATATCATTATTTTGTAATAATCTGCTAGCCTTATACGTTGAAGGTCAATTAATGCCCTTCAGCGTTTCGTTGCGTGTTGACGCCACAGTTGCTGCTGGCGTAACATGCGCGCACGATTACGCTAAGAGGACATTCGCCTTGGACACACCCAGTAGATACTGGCTCAATTCCCTGTCATCCAGGAACAACTCCTAAGGCTATCTCCTCTTGCTGATGGCCTTAGTGGTTGTCAGCGACCTGCATTATTCCCGTCGCGCTGAGTCAGGCTGTTTAATGGTCTGAAACCCAATTTGTTTCTGTGTGCCCACCGAACTGTCCGATATTTTTTGCATTGGGAGTCCCGGTCATGTTGAGCGCATTTCAACTCGAAAATAACCGACTGACTCGGCTTGAAGCCGAAGAGTCACAGCCCCTCATTGATGCCGTATGGGTGGATCTGGTCGAGCCGGACGACGATGAACGCCTGCGCGTACAATCTGAGCTGGGGCAGAGTCTGGCCACTCGCCCGGAACTGGAAGACATCGAAGCATCCGCACGTTTTTTTGAAGACGAAGACGGCCTGCACATTCACTCCTTCTTCTTCTTTGAAGATGCCGAAGACCACGCGGGGAACTCCACCGTGGCATTTACCATTCGCGACGGTCGCCTGTTTACCCTGCGCGAGCGCGAACTGCCGGCGTTTCGTCTCTACCGTATGCGCGCCCGCAGCCAGGCGATGGTGGACGGCAATGCTTACGAATTGCTGCTCGATCTGTTCGAAACCAAAATTGAGCAGCTGGCAGATGAGATTGAAAACATCTACAGCGATCTGGAAAAACTTAGCCGCGTCATCATGGAAGGCCATCAGGGCGATGAATACGACGAAGCGCTCTCCACGCTGGCGGAGCTGGAAGATATCGGCTGGAAGGTGCGTCTGTGTCTGATGGATACCCAGCGCGCGCTGAACTTCCTGGTGCGCAAGGCGCGTCTGCCGGGCGGCCAGCTGGAACAGGCGCGTGAGATCCTGCGCGATATCGAATCCCTGCTGCCGCACAACGAATCACTGTTCCAGAAGGTCAACTTCCTGATGCAGGCGGCGATGGGCTTTATCAACATCGAGCAGAACCGCATTATCAAGATCTTCTCGGTGGTATCCGTTGTGTTCCTGCCGCCGACGCTGGTGGCATCCAGCTATGGGATGAACTTTGAGTTTATGCCAGAGCTGAAGTGGAGTTTCGGCTATCCGGGGGCGATTATCTTTATGATCCTCGCCGGGCTGGCGCCGTATCTCTATTTCAAGCGCAGGAACTGGCTGTAAAAATCTGGCGGGTGGCGCTGCGCTTACCCGCCCTACGATCGAATTCCCTCTCCCACCGGGAGGGGGAAAATCACAGCCCTTTACGCACCCGGCGCTGGGTATAAATCGCATCAGCGACAAAAATCGCCAGCGCCACCCAGATAAACGCGAACGTCACCATCTTATCCGCACCCGGCACTTCGCCGTAAAACACCACCGCCAGCAGGAACATCAGCGTCGGGCCGATGTACTGGAAAAAGCCCAGCGTGGACAGACGCAGGCGCGTTGCCGCACCGGTAAAGCAGAGCAGTGGGATGGTCGTCACCACGCCTGCGGCCATCAGCATTACATTCAGGGACCACGGGTTGCTGCCCATGTGGCTGGTCGGGCTGTCGGCAATGCCGAACAGATAGATAGCGGCCACCGGCAACAGCCACAGGGTTTCAAACAGCATGCCGGTTTGCGCTTCCACGGCAATCTTCTTACGCACCAGCCCGTAGAACGCAAAGCTGAACGCCAGCCCCAGCGCAATAACAGGCAGTGAACCGAAGGTCCACAGCTGAACCAGCACGCCGCAGAAGGCGAGGATCACCGCCAGCCACTGCATCCGGCGGAAGCGCTCGCCGAGAAAAATCATCCCCAGCACAATATTCACCAGCGGGTTAATAAAGTAGCCCAGACTCGCTTCGAGCATATGATGATTATTCACCGCCCAGATAAACAGCAGCCAGTTTCCGCCAATCAGTACTGCCGAGAGTGCCAGCAGGAAGATCTTCTTCGGAGTTTGTAGCAGCGTTTTGACGCCAGACCACTGACGACTAACGCTCATCAGCGCGATCATGAAGAAGAAGGACCAGATGACGCGGTGAGTGAGGATCTCATCAGCCGGTACGTAAGCGATAAATTTAAAGTAGGCGGGTGCGACACCCCAAATAAAATAAGCGGCAAGGGCGAGTAACACGCCCTGCCGCGTCTGTTTAGCATCCATCGGGAAAATCCGTGACAAAAAAGTGAATTAACTTTACCCGATTTTTCAGCTTCAACCCACCATATAAGTGGCGGTTGCGCTGGCGATATAAAGTTGTTCTTCGTTATGCAATTCAACACGCGCCACGGCGACCTTATTACCCGCACGGAGCAGGCTGCTGCTGCAGGTGAAGCGGTTTCCGCGCCCGGGTCGCAGATAATCGACGCGTAAATCGATGGTACCCATGCGGGATAAACGCTGACGCAGCTCGTCTTCGTTGATGGTGTCATGGCGCGTCAGGGTGCTGCCAACACATACCAGCCCTGCAGCCACGTCCAGCGCGGAGGCAATCACTCCGCCATGTAAAATGCTCTGTGCCCAGTTGCCTACCATCATCGGCTGGTTGTTAAAACTGAGCTGGGCAAAGTCTTTTTCGTAACGCTCCAGCTCCAGTCCCAGCGCGCGGTTAAATGGCATATGGTAAACAAAAATCTCGCCCACGAGTTTTAACGCTTCTTCGGCGGTTAGCATGGCTGACATGAGACATCACATCCTTAATGTTAATAAAATGTTGATTTTATGCCCGGACAGGCAAGAATGCCACTTTCAGAAACGAGGATGCAGCAGTTGCTGCAGAAGTCTGTAGAATGTGCGCCATATAACGATTCAGATCATTTAACATTTTGCAGGAGAACACCACCGATGCGGACGTATCTGGCAGGGTTACTGGCAGCGGTTGCGCTGCCCCTCACAGCCTATGCGCAGGAAGCGACAGTCAAAGAGGTGCATGATACGCCAGCAGTTCGCGGTAGCATTATCGCTAACCTGCTGCAGGAGCATGATAATCCCTTCACGCTCTACCCGTACGACACCAACTATGTGCTCTATACCTGGACCAGCGATCTCAACAAAGAGGCGATTCGCTCCTATGACTGGGCTGAGAATGCGCGCAAAGATGAGGTGAAATATCAGCTCAGCCTCGCGTTTCCGTTCTGGCGCGGCATTCTGGGGCCGAATTCGGTTCTCGGTGCATCTTATACCCAGAAATCCTGGTGGCAGCTTTCCAACAGCGGTGAATCTTCACCGTTCCGTGAAACCAACTATGAGCCCCAGCTGTTCCTGGGGTTCGCCACGGATTATGAGTTTGCAGGCTGGACATTGCGTGACGTTGAAGTGGGCTTCAACCATGACTCCAACGGCCGTTCCGATCCAACCTCACGTAGCTGGAACCGCGCCTATACGCGCCTGATGGCGCAAAACGGTAATATGATGGTGGAAGTGAAGCCGTGGTACGTGGTGGGCAGCACCGATGACAACCCGGATATCACCAAATATATGGGCTACTATCAGCTCAGGATTGGCTATCAGCTGGGTGATGCGGTGCTGAGCGCCAGGGGCCAGTACAACTGGAACACCGGTTACGGCGGCGCAGAAGTGGGCTTAAGCTACCCGATGACCAAACACGTGCGTATCTATACACAGGTCTACAGCGGTTACGGCGAGTCGCTCATCGATTACAACTTCAATCAGACCCGCGTGGGTGTCGGCGTAATGCTGAACGATATTTTCTAAGACGCTCGAATGTTTTTGCGTTAAACGTTGAAGTTTCTCTCTCAGGCGCTGAAAATAGCGCCTGTTTCATTTCTGGCATATGGGGTTAACGTGGCGCAGGCGGAAGTATTGAATCAGGAGTCGCTGGCTAAACAGGTTTTGCATGAAACCTTTGGCTACCAGCAGTTCCGTCCTGGCCAGGAAACCATCATTGAAACCGTGCTGGAAGGCCGTGATTGCCTGGTGGTAATGCCGACCGGTGGCGGTAAATCGCTCTGTTATCAGGTGCCCGCGCTGGTACTTAATGGCCTGACGGTCGTGGTATCGCCGCTGATTTCTCTGATGAAAGACCAGGTTGACCAGCTGCTCGCCAACGGCGTGGCGGCGGCCTGTCTTAACTCCACGCAAACCCGCGAGCAGCAGCAAGAGGTGATGGCCGGTTGCCGTACCGGACAGGTTCGCTTGCTGTATATCGCACCAGAACGTCTGATGCTGGATAACTTCCTCGACCATCTGGCGCACTGGAATCCCGTTCTGCTGGCCGTTGATGAAGCACACTGTATCTCGCAGTGGGGCCACGATTTCCGCCCGGAATATGCGGCACTTGGTCAGCTGCGTCAGCGCTTCCCTGAACTGCCGTTTATGGCGCTGACCGCCACGGCAGATGACACCACGCGGCTGGATATCGTCCGCCTGCTGGGGCTGAACGACCCGCTGATCCAGGTCAGCAGCTTCGACCGCCCGAACATCCGCTATATGCTGATGGAAAAATTCAAGCCGCTGGATCAGCTTCTGCGCTATGTGCAGGAGCAACGCGGCAAGTCAGGCATCATTTACTGCAACAGCCGCGCGAAGGTGGAAGACACCGCTGCGCGTCTGCAAAACCGCGGCTTTAGCGCGGCGGCCTATCATGCCGGGTTAGAAAACCACATCCGCGCCGACGTGCAGGAAAAATTCCAGCGTGATGACCTGCAGATTGTGGTGGCGACGGTGGCGTTCGGCATGGGCATTAACAAGCCCAACGTCCGCTTTGTGGTGCACTTCGACATTCCGCGAAATATCGAATCCTACTACCAGGAAACCGGCCGCGCCGGCCGTGATGGCCTGCCTGCGGAAGCGATGCTGTTTTACGATCCGGCCGATATGGCGTGGCTGCGCCGCTGCCTGGAAGAGAAACCGCAGGGACAGCTGCAGGATATCGAGCGCCACAAACTCAACGCCATGGGCGCGTTTGCGGAAGCGCAGACCTGCCGCCGTCTGGTGCTGCTCAACTACTTTGGTGAAGGGCGTCAGGAGCCGTGCGGCAACTGCGATATCTGTCTCGACCCGCCAAAGCAGTACGATGGCCTGATGGACGCGCGTAAGGCGCTTTCGACCATATACCGTGTTAATCAGCGCTTCGGGATGGGCTACGTGGTGGAAGTGCTGCGCGGCGCCAATAACCAGCGTATCCGCGACATGGGCCACGATAAGCTGCCTGTCTACGGTATTGGCAAAGACCAGAGCCACGAGCATTGGGTCAGCATTATTCGTCAGTTGATTCACCTCGGTTTTGCCACACAGAACATTGCCCAGCACTCCGCGCTTCAGCTCACCGAAGCCGCGCGCCCGGTGCTGCGTGGGGATGTTGAACTCAAGCTCGCCGTGCCGCGCGTAGTTGCCCTGAAACCGCGGGTGATGCAGAAATCCTACGGCGGCAACTACGACCGCAAGCTGTTTGCCAAACTGCGCAAGCTGCGTAAAGCGATTGCCGATGAAGAGAACATTCCACCATATGTGGTCTTCAACGACGCGACGCTGATCGAGATGGCCGAGCAGATGCCGCTCAGCGCCAGCGAAATGCTCAGCGTCAACGGCGTGGGCACGCGCAAGCTGGAGCGCTTTGGTAAAGAATTCATGGCGCTCATCCGTTCACATGTCGATGGTGATGATGAGGAGTAGTCAGCCGCGCAAAAAAGTGCCAGGATGATGACTCACTGAATTATTTCCCCGCGAGCGAATTATGTTAATGCTATTTCTTACCGTGGCGTTGGTGCACATTGTTGCGCTGATGAGCCCGGGCCCTGACTTTTTCTTCGTGTCACAAACCGCCGTCAGCCGCTCCCGCAAAGAAGCCATGATGGGGGTGTTGGGTATTACTATGGGGGTTATGGTCTGGGCGGCCGTGGCGCTGCTTGGCCTGAACCTGATCCTGGCGAAGATGGCGTGGCTGCATAACATCATCATGGTCGGTGGCGGTCTGTACCTGTGCTGGATGGGCTACCAGATGCTGCGCGGAGCGTTGAAGAAAGAAGAGAAAAAACCGCAAGAGCCAAAAGTTGAGCTGGCAACGGGCGGCCGTAGCTTTGTGAAAGGGCTGCTGACCAACCTGGCGAACCCGAAAGCGATTATCTATTTCGGTTCCGTCTTCTCCCTGTTCGTGGGCGACAGCGTGGGGGCGGGTGCACGCTGGGGTATCTTCCTGCTGATTGTGGTTGAGACGTTTGCGTGGTTCACCGTTGTTGCCAGCCTGTTTGCCTTACCGGCGATGCGCCGTGGCTATCAGCGCATCGCGAAGTGGATTGACGGCTTCGCCGGCGCGCTGTTCGCCGGCTTTGGTATCCATCTTATTATCTCTCGCTAAGCATGACGCGCTGACGCAAGCAGCGCGCCAACCAGCATAAACAGCGAACCAAACACTTTGTTCAGGGCCTTCATTTGCTTAGGCCCTTTAATCCATGCTGCAATCCGCTGCGCCAGCGTCGCGTAGCCAATCATCACAATAATATCGACAACAATGGTGGTCACGCCCAGGACTACGTACTGCATGACCTGCGGCTGATGCGGGACGATAAACTGCGGGAACAGGGCAGCCAGAAAAACGATGCTTTTTGGGTTGGTCAGATTCACAAACACCGCCCGCTTAAACAGGCGACCGCGCGTTTGCGTCCGGGCAAGAGTGTTGAGGTCAATTGAGCCTGCTGCGCGCCATTGCTGAATGCCGAGCCAAATCAGATACGCCGCACCGGCCCATTTCAGCACTTCAAATGCCAGCACCGAGCGGGAGAAGAGCGTCCCTAAACCCACGCCCACCAGCACAATGTGAATCCCCAGTCCGGTTTGCAAACCGGCAATGGATGCTGCCGCTCCGCGATAACCGTGGTTGATGGAGGTTGTCATGGTATTAATTGCCCCCGAACCCGGTGACAGGCTGAGGATGATGGATGTCAGCAGGTAAGCGAACCACCACTCGAAGGTCATTTGAAACTCCCGAATCGTCTGTTTTTATGCCACAATACGCTATTGTTGAGTCATTTTGTGACCATTTACGAAAAAAACGATATTCCCTGAATGACGGGGGGTGGAAACCCGATGTTGCAGCAGAAAAAGGACTGGGAAACACGAGAAAACGCATTTGCTGCTTTCTCCATGGGGCCGCTGACCGATTTCTGGCGTCAGCGTGAGGAAGATGAGTTTACGGGCGTCGGGAATATCCCGGTACGCTTTGTTCGTTTCCGTGATGAAAAAAATGACCGGGTGATTGTGGTCTGCCCCGGGCGTATCGAAAGCTACATCAAATATGCCGAGCTGGCGTACGACCTGTTCCATCTGGGTTTTGACGTGTTAATTATCGACCATCGCGGGCAGGGGCTTTCCGGTCGAATGTTGCCGGATACCCATCGTGGCCACGTAGATAACTTCAGCGATTATGTCGACGATCTTGCCGCCTTCTGGCAGCAGGAAGTGCAGCCCGGCCCGTGGCGTAAGCGCTATATTCTTGCGCACTCCATGGGCGGCGCGATCTCTACGCTCTTTTTGCAGCGCTACGATCACCAGTGCGATGCCATTGCGCTGACCGCGCCGATGTATGGCATTGTGATACGTTTTCCGGACTGGATGGTGCGCCATCTTCTCGACTGGGCTGAGGGCCATCAGCGCATTCGTGAAGGCTACGCCATCGGAACAGGGCGCTGGCGGGCTTTGCCGTTTGCCCTCAACGTCTTAACCCATAGCCGTCAGCGTTATCGCCGCAACCTGCGCTTCTATGCCGATGAGCCTCGCTTGCGCGTTGGCGGCCCCACCTGGCACTGGGTGCGGGAGGGGATACATGCAGGGGAGCAGGTTCTGGCGGGCGTTGGTGATGATGACACGCCGACACTCCTGATTCAGGCTGAAGAAGAGCGTGTGGTGGATAACCGCATGCATGACCGTTTTTGTGAACTGCGCGCTGCCGCCGGTCACCCTTGTGAAGGGGGTAAACCACTGGTCATCAACGGCGCGTACCATGAGATCCTTTTTGAAAAGGACGCTATGCGCTCAGTCGCGCTTAACGCCATCGTCGAGTTTTTCGACCGGCATAACTGATTTTCTATTGAGGTTAAATTTTCCTATGTACCAGGTTGTTGCATCTGATTTAGATGGCACGCTGCTTTCCCCCGACCACACCCTGTCGCCGTACGCGAAAGAGACCTTAAAGCTGCTGACTGCCCGTGGCGTGCACTTTGTGTTTGCCACCGGGCGCCACCACGTGGATGTGGGGCAGATCCGCGATAATCTTGAGATTAAATCGTACATGATCACCTCCAACGGTGCGCGTGTTCACGACACCGATGGCAATCTGATCTTTACCCACAACCTGGATCGCGATATTGCCGCCGATCTGTTCGGTGTGGTGCACAATAATCCGGCTATCGTCACGAACGTTTACCGCGACGATGACTGGTTCATGAACCGCCACCGTCCGGAAGAGATGCGCTTCTTCAAAGAAGCGGTGTTTAACTACTCCCTGTATGAGCCAGGTCTGCTCGAGCCGGAAGGGATCAGCAAAGTCTTCTTTACCTGCGAAAGTCACGAAGAACTGCTGCCGCTGGAGCAGGCGATCAACGCCCGCTGGGGCGATCGCGTCAACGTAAGCTTCTCCACGCTGACCTGCCTGGAAGTGATGGCGGGTGGCGTTTCCAAGGGGCACGCTCTGGAAGCGGTGGCCAAACGCATGGGCTTTGAGCTGAAAGACTGTATCGCCTTTGGTGATGGCATGAACGATGCTGAGATGCTCTCGATGGCGGGTAAAGGCTGCATCATGCAGAACGCGCACCAGCGCCTGAAAGACCTGCACCCGGAGCTGGAAGTGATCGGCACCAACGCAGACAATGCGGTACCAAAATATCTGCGCAAGCTGTTCCTTGAATAATCTTCATTTGGTTGTTTATTGCTCAGTTGTCAACTAAAGAGTTCGCTACAATGCCTCTCCTTCTTTCTGAGAGACAAGCATTGTGGCGCTACTCATTATCACCACTATCCTGTGGGCCTTCTCCTTTAGCCTGATTGGCGAATACCTTGCCGGATCGGTCGACAGCTATTTCTCGGTGCTGATGCGCGTGGGGCTGGCGGCGCTGGTGTTCCTGCCCTTTTTGCGTACGCGCGGACAATCCCTGCAAACCGTTTTGCTGTATATGCTGGTGGGGGCGATGCAGCTCGGCATCATGTATCTGTTTAGCTTTCGGGCGTATATCTACCTGTCCGTCTCGGAGTTTCTGCTCTTTACAGTGCTGACGCCGCTCTATATCACGCTGATTTACGACCTGCTCAGCAGGCGTCGTCTGCGTTGGGGCTATCTGTTGAGCGCAGCGCTGGCGGTGATTGGCGCGGCGATTATTCGCTACGATAAAGTGAGCGATCACTTCTGGACCGGCCTGATGTTCGTGCAGTTAGCAAACATCAGCTTCGCTATTGGTATGGTGGGCTACAAGCGTCTGATGGAAACCCGCCCGATGCCACAGCACAACGCGTTTGCCTGGTTCTATATGGGGGCGGCGGTGGTCGCGGTCGTGGCCTGGTTTATGCTGGGTAACCCGCAAAAATTACCTACCACCGCCGTGCAGTGGGGCATTCTGGTCTGGCTGGGCGTGGTGGCCTCGGGGCTGGGGTACTTCATGTGGAACTACGGCGCAACTCAGGTAGACGCCGGTACGCTGGGTATCATGAACAACGTGCACGTGCCCGCGGGGCTACTGGTAAACCTTGCTATCTGGCAGCAACAGCCCCACTGGCCGAGTTTCCTTATTGGGGGAGCGGTGATCCTGGCTTCGCTGTGGGTACATCGCCGTTGGGTCGCTCCGCGCTCCGCACAAACGGAAGATGGTCGCACGCGTGGTTCCGCGTTGAGCGAATAAACGCTTCCGTGATCGGCTGACGCTGCTCGCCATCGCGCACGGCGGCGTACAGCCGGCTCCACAGTCCTTCTCCCAGGGTTTTGGTGACCACCAGGCCCTGGCGTTCAAAACTCTCTACCACCCAGTGCGGCAGCGCCGCGATGCCCATTCTGGCGGCAACCATCTGAATCAACAGCAACGTATTATCCACGCTTTTCAGCTGTGGGCTGATGCCCGCCGGCTGCAGGAAATGGCGCCAGATATCCAGGCGACTGCGCTGCACCGGGTATATCAGCAGCGTTTCAGTCGCCAGGTCTTCCGGGGTGATACGCGTCTTGCTGGCCAGCGGATGATCCGGTGCCAGCACCAGACGCACCTCATAATCGAACATTGGCGAATAATGCAGGCCGCTACGCGGCAGAATGTCTGACGTCATCACCAGATCCAGCTCGCCCTGCTGGAGTGACGGCTGCGGGTCAAACGTCACGCCGGAGGTAAAGTCCATTTCTACCTGCGGCCACTTCTGGCGGAAGTTCTCAAGCGCGGGGGTCAGCCACTGAATACAGCTGTGGCACTCAATGGCGATACGCAATTTAGTTTGCTGCGGCTCATTGCAGGACTGAAGCGCGCTGGCAATCTGCGGCAGCACCTGATTTGCCAGCTGCAGGAGGATCTCGCCCTGGGGGGTAAAGCGCAGCGGCTGGCTCTTACGCACAAAAAGACGAAAGCCGAGACGTTGTTCCAGATCGCTGAACTGGTGAGAAAGGGCGGACTGAGTCTGGTGCAGTGAGGCCGCCGCCGCCGCGAGAGAACCGCAGTTTCGCAACGCTTGTAGCGTTTTCAGGTGTTTTATCTCGATCATGAAAGTCCTTCACTTCGCCATGAACATTTTGCGCTTGAGGAATATACAGTACCTGCCAATTATAGATGTGTAAACATCTGGACGTCTAAATAACGAATTTCACAAGGGGCATGACATGACAATCCGCAATCACACTCTCGGTTTCCCTCGCGTTGGCCTTCGTCGCGAGCTAAAAAAAGCACAAGAAAGCTACTGGGCAGGAAACACCACGCGTGAAGAGCTGCTGGCAGTGGGCCGCGAACTGCGTGCCCGCCACTGGGAGCAGCAAAAACAGGCGGGCGTAGACCTGCTGCCGGTGGGCGATTTCGCCTGGTACGACCATGTTCTGACGACCAGCCTGCTGCTTGGCAATGTCCCGGCTCGTCATCAGAACAACGATGGATCGGTAGATATCGACACGCTGTTCCGCATCGGCCGTGGCCGTGCGCCAACCGGTGAGCCAGCGGCAGCGGCGGAAATGACCAAGTGGTTTAACACCAACTATCACTATATGGTGCCGGAGTTTGTTAAAGGTCAGCAGTTCAAACTGACCTGGACCCAGTTGCTGGATGAAGCGGACGAAGCGCTGGCACTGGGGCACCAGGTGAAACCGGTGCTGCTGGGGCCAGTGACCTACCTGTGGTTAGGGAAAGTCAAAGGCGAGCCGTTCGATCGTCTGAGCCTGCTGAAGGATATCCTGCCGGTCTACAAACAGGTGCTGATTGAGCTGGGCAAACGCGGTATTCAGTGGGTGCAAATCGACGAACCGGCGCTGGTGCTCGAACTGCCGCAAGCGTGGCTCGATGCCTTCAAACCGGCTTACGATGCACTGACCGGGCAGGTAAAGCTGCTGCTTACCACCTACTTTGAAGGTGTGACACCGAACCTCGGCACCATCACCAAATTGCCAGTGCAGGGCCTGCACGTTGACCTGGTGCATGGAAAAGATGATGTTGCAGAACTGCACAAGCGCCTGCCAGCGGAGTGGCTGCTCTCTGCCGGGCTGGTGAACGGTCGTAACGTCTGGCGCGCCGATCTGACAGAAAAATATGCTCAGATTAAGGACATCGTCGGCAAACGTGAGCTATGGGTGGCCTCTTCGTGTTCACTGCTGCACAGCCCTATCGATCTCAGCGTTGAAACCCGCCTGGATGCGGAAGTGAAAAGCTGGTTTGCCTTTGCCTTGCAGAAATGTGAAGAGCTGGCTCTGCTGCGTGACGCCCTGAACAGCGGCGACACGGCGGCGATTACCGAATGGAGCGCTCCGATTCAGGCCCGTCGTCATTCGTCTCGCGTTCACAACCCGGCGGTGGAAAAACGTCTGGCGGCTATCACCGCGCAGGACAGCCAGCGTCAAAGCCCGTATGAAGTGCGTGCAGAAGCCCAGCGCGCCCGTTTCAACTTGCCTGCGTGGCCAACCACCACCATCGGTTCCTTCCCGCAAACTACCGAGATCCGCGGCCTGCGCCTGGACTTCAAAAAGGGCAACCTTGATGCGGCCAACTACCGCACCGGCATCGCGGAACATATCAAACAGGCGATTGTGGAGCAGGAGCGCTTAGGCCTGGACGTGCTGGTTCACGGTGAGGCAGAGCGTAACGACATGGTGGAGTACTTCGGTGAACATCTGGACGGTTTCGTCTTTACCCAAAACGGCTGGGTACAGAGCTATGGTTCCCGCTGTGTAAAACCACCGGTGGTGATCGGTGATGTCAGCCGTCCGCACCCGATCACCGTCGAATGGGCTAAATATGCCCAGTCCCTGACCGACAAGCCGGTAAAAGGCATGTTGACCGGTCCGGTGACCATTCTTTGCTGGTCCTTCCCGCGTGAGGACGTGACCCGTGAAACCATCGCCAGGCAAATTGCGCTGGCGCTGCGCGATGAAGTGGCGGATCTGGAAGCGGCGGGCATTGGCATCATCCAGATTGACGAACCGGCCCTGCGCGAGGGATTACCGCTGCGTCGCAGCGACTGGGACGCCTACCTGCAGTGGGGTGTGGAAGCGTTCCGCATCAATGCCGCAGTGGCGAAGGACGACACCCAGATCCACACCCACATGTGTTACTGCGAATTTAACGACATCATGGATTCCATTGCCGCACTGGATGCCGACGTGATCACCATCGAGACCTCGCGTTCAGATATGGAACTGCTGGAGTCATTCGAAGAGTTCGATTACCCGAACGAAATCGGGCCGGGCGTATATGACATTCACTCCCCGAACGTGCCGAGCGTGGAGTGGATCGAAGCCCTGCTGAAGAAAGCCGCCCAGCGCATTCCGGCAGAGCGCCTGTGGGTGAACCCGGACTGCGGTCTGAAAACCCGCGGTTGGCCGGAAACCCGCGCGGCGCTGGCGAATATGGTGAAAGCGGCGCAGAATTTGCGTCAGGGTTAAGACAGAGTCGATCCCATTATGTAGCCCGGTAAGGCATCGCCGCCACCGGGCTTTTATGTTTACGCTTTCTTGCCGCCGTACTGGCTAAACCACGCCAGCATCCGCTGCCAGCCATCTTTGGCTGATTCCGCGTGATAGCTCGGGCGATAATCGGCATTAAACGCGTGTCCGGCATCCGGGTACACGACAATGTCGGCCTTCGCATTCGCCGCGCGTAGCGCATGGCGCATGGTCTCTACCGTGTCGAGCGGAATACCCGTGTCCTGACCACCGTAAAGTCCCAGCACCGGGGCGTTTAAGTCTGTGGCGATATCAACCGGATGTTTTGGCGAGTTCAACGTTTTTTCGCCCACCAGTTTACCGTACCAGGCCACAGCAGCTTTCAGCTGCGGATTGTGCGCGGCATACAGCCAGCTAATGCGTCCGCCCCAGCAGAACCCCGTTATCATCAGTCGATGCGCATCACCGCCGTTACGCGCCGCCCAGTTGGCAACATGATCCAGATCGGCCAGCACCTGTGCATCCGGCACTTTACTGACAAGGTTGCTCAAAAGCGTTGGGATATCGCTGTAGTCGTTCGGATCGCCCTGACGGAAATAGAGCTCTGGCGCAACGGCCAGGTAACCTTCCAGCGCCAGTCGGCGGCAGAGGTCGCGAATATGTTCGTGAACGCCGAAAATTTCCTGAACCACAATCACGATTGGCAGCGGACCGTCTGCCGATGCTGGTCGTGCGTGGTAAGCAGGCATATTTTCCCCCTGCGAGGGAATGGAGGTCTCTCCCGCCGTAATGGCGTCTTCAGGCGTTGAGACGATGGTTGAGGCATGCGGAGCCGCAGCAGGTGCAAAACCGGTTTTTTCAGTCATGGCATTCTCCGTACCAATGAGTTAGCGCAAAGGTAAATATAGACACCAGGTTAACAACCCACAGTGCCTTAAACGGTCTATCTTTTGTGCAGCGCACCACGATATAACTTGTTAATGTGATGCAAATCACTCTTTTATGGAAATCTACTGCAATCATTTTCATTCATGGTGAGATGTGTCACGAAATTATGCGTATCGCTTCTGTAAAGTACCGTTTTACTTCTTCTGACTAACCGACCCACAGAGGAGTCACCTATGTCTAAGTCTGATGTTTTTCATCTCGGCCTCACCAAAAACGATTTACAAGGGGCTACGCTCGCTATCGTCCCGGGCGATCCTGAGCGTGTGGAAAAGATCGCCGCGCTGATGGATAAGCCGGTTAAGCTGGCAGCCCATCGTGAATTCACCACCTGGCGTGCAGAGCTGGATGGTAAGGCCGTGATTGTGTGCTCTACCGGTATCGGTGGCCCATCTACCTCCATTGCCGTTGAAGAACTGGCGCAGCTGGGCATCCGGACGTTCCTGCGTATCGGGACGACTGGTGCGATCCAGCCGCATATCAACGTGGGTGATGTATTGGTGACTACCGCCTCCGTGCGTCTGGATGGGGCGAGTCTGCACTTTGCACCAATGGAATTCCCGGCGGTTGCCGATTTTGAATGTACGACGGCGCTGGTTGAAGCAGCGAAATCCGTTGGCGCAACCACGCACGTGGGCGTAACCGCCTCGTCGGACACCTTCTACCCGGGTCAGGAGCGTTACGACACCTTCTCTGGCCGTGTGGTGAGCCGTTTTAAAGGCTCTATGGAAGAGTGGCAGTCTATGGGCGTGATGAACTATGAAATGGAATCTGCAACGCTGCTGACCATGTGCGCAAGCCAGGGTCTGCGTGCCGGTATGGTGGCGGGAGTTATCGTCAATCGTACCCAGCAGGAAATCCCGAACGCCGAAACCATGAAACAAACCGAAAGTCATGCGGTAAAAATCGTGGTTGAAGCGGCCCGTCGTCTGATCTAATCCTCTCTTCTGACATCAAAGGCCGACACGTTCGGCCTTTATTTTTTGCGTAGCGCCTCGCAGGAAAACCCTTTCAAACTGGACGTTTATACAGCACAATCTTATTTTGTGCGGTAATACGTTGATGCAGGGGGCATTGTGGATCTCTCAATTCTGATTTACGCGGTGATTGCGCTCGCGGGCGTGGCGATAGGCTGGCTGATTTCCAGCTATCAGCACGCACAGCAAAAGGCCGATCAGCTGGCAGAGCGTGAAGAGATAGTCGCCGAGTTAAGCGCCACAAAACAGCAACTTGCGCTGAGTGAACACTGGCGAGACGAGTGCGAGTTACTCAACAACGAACTGCGCAATCTGCGTGATATCAACACCTCAATGGAAGCCGATCTCCGTGAAGTCACGACCCGCCTGGAATCCACTCAACTGCATGCGGAAGACAAAATCCGCCAGATGATGAACAGCGAGCAGCGCCTCAGCGAACAGTTTGAGAATCTCGCGAACCGCATTTTTGAGCACAGCAACCGCCGCGTTGACGAACAAAACCGCCAGAGTCTGAACAGTCTTCTGACGCCTCTGCGTGAGCAACTGGACGGTTTCCGTCGTCAGGTGCAGGACAGCTTTGGTCAGGAGGCCCGCGAGCGGCACACCCTGGCACACGAAATTCGTAATCTGCAGCAGTTGAATGCACAAATGGCGCAGGAAGCGGTCAACCTGACCCGCGCCCTGAAAGGGGATAACAAAACGCAGGGTAACTGGGGTGAAGTCGTCCTCACGCGGGTGCTGGAAGCCTCTGGACTGCGCGAAGGGTATGAATACGAAACCCAGGTCAGCATAGAAAACGATGCCCGCTCGCGAATGCAGCCAGATGTCATCGTGCGTCTTCCGCAGGGTAAAGATGTGGTGATTGATGCCAAAATGACGCTGGTGGCCTATGAGCGTTACTTCAACGCGGAGGATGACTACACCCGCGAATCGGCGTTGCAGGAGCACATTGCCTCCGTGCGGAACCATATTCGTCTGCTGGGCAGAAAAGACTATCAGCAGTTGCCGGGTTTGCGCTCGCTTGACTATGTTCTGATGTTTATCCCGGTAGAGCCTGCGTTTCTGCTGGCACTCGACAGACAGCCGGAACTGATAACTGAAGCGCTGAAAAACAACATTATGCTGGTCAGCCCCACCACGCTGCTGGTGGCGTTACGCACCATTGCCAACCTGTGGCGCTATGAACATCAGAGCCGCAACGCGCAGCAGATTGCCGATCGCGCCAGCAAGCTGTACGACAAAATGCGCCTCTTTGTGGATGATATGTCCTCGGTCGGGCAAAGCCTGGACCGCGCGCAGGATAACTACCGCCAGGCGATGAAAAAACTCGCCTCCGGGCGGGGTAATCTGCTGGCGCAAGCTGAAGCCTTCCGCGGCCTGGGAGTGGAGGTTAAACGCGAGATTAATCCGGAACTGGTTGAGCAAGCCACGGCACAGGACGAAGAGTTTCGCCTGCGCGAAGGCGCTGATGGACAAAAGAGAGACAGTGAAGACAACGAGTTAGCGGCAGAGTTATCGCCAGACCCGCATCTGGCGCGTTTCTTACGTGGTGGTTGAAACGTAGGGCAAACGCGCCCAATCTGTTACACTTCACGAACATTTTACTGATAAGCAGGCTCTGAGATGGTTGACGATTCACAAGACACAACGCACTTTGGCTTTCAGACTGTCGCCAAAGCGCAGAAAGCTGACATGGTGGCCCACGTATTTCATTCCGTGGCGGCGAAGTACGATGTGATGAATGACTTGATGTCATTCGGCATTCATCGCTTGTGGAAGCGCTTCACCATCGACTGTAGCGGTGTGCGTCGTGGACAAACGGTACTGGACCTTGCCGGCGGCACGGGCGATTTGACCGCGAAATTCTCCCGTCTGGTGGGTGAAACCGGGCGTGTTGTTCTGGCTGATATTAACGACTCCATGCTGAAAATGGGGCGTGAGAAGCTGCGTAACATCGGCGTGGTGGGGAATGTGGAATATGTGCAGGCAAACGCCGAGGCGCTGCCGTTCCCGGATAACACCTTTGACTGCATCACTATCTCTTTTGGCCTGCGTAACGTCACCGATAAAGAAAAAGCGCTGCGCTCAATGTATCGCGTGCTGAAGCCGGGCGGACGTCTGCTGGTGCTTGAGTTCTCCAAACCGATTATCGAGCCACTGAGCAAAGCCTACGACGCCTATTCATTCCATGTTCTGCCGCGTATTGGCGAACTGGTGGCAAACGACGCAGAAAGCTACCGCTATCTGGCGGAATCCATTCGCATGCACCCGGATCAGGACACCCTGAAGGCCATGATGCAGGATGCGGCGTTTGAAAACGTTGAGTATTTCAACATGACGGCGGGTGTCGTCGCACTGCATCGCGGTTATAAGTTTTGAGTGGAGGTGTCCTGTGCCCTTTAAACCCTTAGTCACCGCAGGCATCGAGAATGTACTGAATGCCTTTCTCTATCGTGCGCCAGCGCTAAAAGCCGCGCGGCAGCGACTTAACGGAAAGGTATTGCGGATCGTTTTAAAAGAGTTCTCGACGCCGCTTGTGCTGGTCTTCAGCGAACGCCAGCTTGATGTTCTGGGGGAGTGGGAAGGAGACGCCGACTGCTCTGTCATCACGCGCATGAGCGTGCTGCCAAAACTGCGTGACCGCCAGCAACTGACGGCGCTGATCCGCAGCGGTGAGCTGGAAGTGGAAGGCGACATTCAGGTCGTACAAAATTTCGTTGCGCTCAGCGATCTGGCCGAGTTTGACCCGGCGGAACTGCTTGCCCCATTTATTGGCGACATTGCAGCGGAAGGGATCGGCAAAGCCCTGCATGGTGGTACCGCCTTCCTGCGTAAAAGCCTGCAACGTCAGCAGCGCTATGCGGCAGAGGTGCTGACCGAAGAGTGGCGTATGGCCCCCGGACCGCTGGAAGTAGCCTGGTTCGCGGAAGAGACTGCGGCTGTTGAACGTGCGGTTGATGCGTTAACCAAACGGCTGGAAAAACTGGAGGGCAAATGACGCCTGGTGAAATTCGGCGCCTCTATTTTATCGTCCACACCTTTTTGAGTTACGGGCTCGACGAGCTTATCCCCAAAATGCGTATCACGCTGCCGCTTCGTATCTGGCGGCGGATGTTGTTCTGGATGCCTAATCGCCACAAAGGACAGCCGCTGGGTGAACGCCTGCGTCTGGCGCTACAGGAGCTGGGCCCGGTATGGATTAAGTTCGGCCAAATGCTCTCTACCCGTCGCGATCTTTTCCCTCCCCAGATTGCCGATCAGCTGGCACTGCTGCAGGATCGCGTGGCCCCGTTTGACGGCGTGCGCGCGAAAAAACAGATCGAAGAGGCGATGGGCAATATTCCTGTTGAGACCTGGTTCGACGATTTCGACATTCAGCCGCTGGCTTCTGCCTCCATTGCCCAGGTGCATACCGCGCGTCTGAAAGAGAATGGCAAAGAAGTCGTTATCAAAGTTATCCGCCCGGATATTCTGCCGATCATCAAAGCGGACATGAAGCTTATCTATCGTCTGGCGCGCTGGGTTCCGCGTCTGCTCCCTGACGGACGGCGCCTGCGCCCGCTGGAAGTGGTACGGGAATATGAAAAAACGCTGATCGATGAACTAAACCTGCTGCGCGAATCGGCAAACGCCATTCAGTTGCGGCGCAATTTTGAAAACAGCCCGATGCTGTATGTTCCTGAAGTCTATTCTGACTACTGCAGCCAGAACATGATGGTCATGGAACGTATTTACGGTATTCCCGTCTCGGATGTCGTGGCCCTGGAGAAACAGGGAACGAACATGAAGCTGCTGGCTGAACGTGGCGTACAGGTCTTCTTTACTCAGGTCTTCCGCGACAGCTTTTTCCACGCAGACATGCATCCGGGCAATATCTTTGTGAGCTATGAGCATCCGGACGACCCGCAATATATCGGCATTGATTGCGGTATTGTCGGCTCGCTCAATAAAGAAGATAAGCGTTATCTGGCGGAGAATTTTATCGCCTTCTTTAATCGTGACTACCGTAAAGTGGCTGAACTGCACGTTGACTCAGGTTGGGTTCCGCCGGACACCAATGTCGAAGAGTTTGAGTTTGCCATCCGTACCGTCTGTGAACCGATTTTTGAAAAACCGCTGGCAGAAATCTCGTTCGGTCACGTGTTGCTGAATCTGTTTAACACCGCTCGCCGCTTCAATATGGAAGTGCAGCCACAGCTTGTTTTACTTCAGAAAACATTACTTTACGTTGAAGGTGTAGGTCGACAGCTCTATCCTCAGTTAGACTTGTGGAAGACCGCGAAACCGTTCCTGGAATCCTGGATTAAGGATCAGGTTGGCATTCCGGCTCTGGTACGAGCTTTCAAAGAGAAAGCCCCGTTCTGGGTTGAAAAAATGCCGGAACTTCCTGAACTGGTGTATGACAGTTTGCGTCAGAGCAAGAACCTTCAGCTCAGCATGGATAAAATCGCCCACGAGCTTCAGTCGAACCGCGTACGCCAGGGCCAGTCTCGCTATCTGTTTGGCATTGGCGCAACCCTGCTGCTCAGTGGTACGTTGTTGTTAATCAACCGTCCGGACTGGCAGATGATGCCCGCCTGGCTAATGGCTGCCGGAATAGTGGTCTGGTTCGTTGGCTGGAGAAAGACGCGCTGAACAGGCATCGCTATCACCAGGTCGCATACGTATAATGCGGTCTGACTAATTAATCATCTATCTCTGAGGAATATGTATGGGTGGTATCAGTATCTGGCAATTAGTCATTATTGCCGTCATCGTCGTGCTGCTGTTTGGCACCAAAAAGCTCGGTTCTATCGGTTCCGATCTGGGCGCGTCTATCAAAGGCTTCAAGAAAGCAATGAGCGATGATGAGAGCAAGCAGGATAAAACCAGCCAGGACGCTGACTTTACTGCTAAATCCATCTCCGACAAGCAAGAAGATGCCAAAAAGGAAGACGCTAAACGCCACGATAAAGAGCAGGTGTAAGTCGTGTTCGACATTGGTTTTAGTGAGCTGCTGCTGGTCTTTGTGATTGGCCTCATCGTGCTGGGGCCACAGCGTTTACCCGTTGCAGTCAAAACGGTTGTGGGGTGGGTGCGTGCGCTTCGTTCGCTGGCATCCACCGTACAGAACGAGCTGGCGCAGGAACTTAAGCTGCAAGAGTTTCAGGAAAGCCTGAAAAAGGTTGAGAAGGCGAGCATGGATAACCTGACGCCGGAACTGAAAGCCTCCATGGATGAACTGCGCGAAGCGGCAGAATCCATGAAGCGCTCCTACAGCGTTAACGATCCTGAAAAAGCGAGCGATGAAGCGAACACCATCCATAACCCGGTGGTGAAGAACAGTGAAGCGCAGCGCGAGGGCGTAACGCCTGCCAGCGCGGAGCATCAGGCCACCGCGCCTGAACATACGCCGCAGGAACCTGAACTGAAAAAACAGGCGCAGCCGGAAGACCCTGTGGTCAACGCGGCTGAAGCAAAGCCCGCCGCGCCTGTTACCGAATCATCCCCCTCGTCGAGTGATAAAGCGTAAACATGGCAGTAGATGATACTCAACCGCTCATTACGCACCTCATTGAGCTGCGTAAGCGCCTGTTAAACTGCATTATTGCGGTTTTCGTTATTTTCTTATGCCTGGTTTATTTCGCCAATGACATCTACCAGGTTGTCTCCGCGCCGCTGATAAAGCAGATGCCGCTGGGCGCAACGATGATCGCGACGGACGTTGCTTCGCCGTTCTTTACGCCCATTAAGCTCACGTTCTGGGTATCGTTGATCGCTTCTGCACCCATCCTGCTGTATCAGATCTGGGCGTTTGTGGCGCCCGCTCTGTATAAGCATGAACGCAAACTGGTGATCCCGCTGCTGGTCTCCAGCTCGCTGCTGTTCTATATCGGCATGGCGTTTGCCTATTTTGTTGTCTTCCCGCTGGCCTTTGGCTTCCTGACGCATACCGCGCCGGAAGGGGTACAGGTGTCGACCGATATTGCCAGCTACCTCAGCTTTGTGATGGCGCTGTTTATGGCATTCGGCGTGGCGTTCGAAGTGCCGGTTGCGATTGTGCTGCTTTGCTGGGTGGGTGTAACCACACCAGAAGACCTGCGTAAAAAGCGTCCGTATATTCTGGTCGGCGCATTTGTGGTCGGCATGCTGCTGACGCCGCCCGATGTCTTCTCGCAAACGCTGCTGGCCATACCGATGTACTGTCTGTTTGAGGTAGGCGTCTTCTTCTCACGTTTCTATGTGGGGAAAGGGCGTCGGTCAGAGGACGAAGACGACGTCTCTGAAAAGAGCACTGAAGAGTAAAACCAGCCGCCCGTCAGGGCGGTTGTCATATGGGGAATTGCATGTTTGATATTGGACTTAACCTGACCAGTTCACAGTTTGCGAAAGATCGCGACGACGTCGTGGCGCGCGCGTTTGCCGCCGGCGTAAAAGGGCTGCTGCTGACAGGCACCAACCTGCATGAAAGCGAGCAGGCGCAACAGCTGGCCCAACGCTACGATCGCTGCTGGTCTACGGCGGGCGTGCATCCTCATGACAGCAGCCAGTGGACGTCGGAGAGCGCTGAAATCATTCACAGGCTGGCGAAAACTGCCGAAGTGGTGGCTATCGGGGAATGTGGGCTCGATTTCAACCGTAATTTTTCCACCCCTGCCGAGCAGGAAAAAGCGTTTACGGCGCAACTTGCCCTGGCGGCCGAGCTTGAAATGCCGGTGTTTATGCACTGTCGCGACGCGCATGAGCGCTTCCTCGCGCTGCTGGATCCCTGGCTGGATAAACTGCCAGGCGCGGTGCTGCACTGTTTTACCGGTTCACGTCAGGAGGCGCTGGACTGTCTGGATCGTGGGCTTTATTTGGGGATTACCGGCTGGGTGTGCGATGAGCGCCGCGGGCTGGAGCTTCGCGAACTGTTGCCGGTGATCCCGGCCGACCGGTTGCTCTTCGAAACCGATGCGCCTTATTTATTGCCGCGTGATATCAAACCAAAACCGGCATCGCGACGTAACGAACCGGCATGGCTGGGGCATATTGTTACGAGCGTGGCGCAGTGGCGCGGAGAGGATCCGCACGGGTTATCTGCGCAGACGGATGACAACGTGCGTCGCCTGTTTGGCATTGATTTTTAAACTTTGCGGAAGTCGGTGTTTTTCACGCTCTGTAGCACCTGCTTATTAAGCAGATTGAGCAATAACATGGAGCGTGCTTCACCGTCCGGCTCGGCGAAAATCGCCTGCAGGCCTTCGAAGGCACCTTCGGTGATGACGACACTGTCTCCCGCGTACGGGGTTTCCGGGTCGGTAATATCTTCAGGTTGTTGATAAACCGAAAGCTGATGGATCACCGTCGACGGCACCGTTGCCGGGTGCGCACCAAAACGAACAAAATGGCTGACGCCGCGCGTGGCGCTGATGGTGGTGGTGTGGATCACTTCCGGGTCGAATTCCACGAACAAATAGTTCGGAAATAGCGGCTCACTGACGGTTGTGCGCTTCCCGCGCTGCATTTTTTCAAGCGTGATCACGGGTGTCAGGCAATTTACAGACTGACGTTCTAAATGTTCCTGCGCGCGCTGAAGTTGCCCGCGTTTGCAATACAGTAAATACCAGGCCTGCATAATCACTCTTTCCCTTAGTTTCGGGCGCAAGCATATCAAAACCCTGGCGGGATCGCTAAGTTGATTATAATGGCCGAAAAGGGAACAGGATGCAGAAGTTCACGCTAATTTAACAAAATTACAGCATCACGCAGGCTTACGCCGTATAATGAAGCGCTTACAGAGAGGCCATGATTAACTGCATGAAATACCACGATCTCCGCGACTTCCTGACGCTGCTGGAAAAGCAGGGCGAACTCAAACGCATTACGCTTCCTGTCGATCCTTATCTGGAAATGACAGAAATTGCTGACCGCACCCTGCGTGCCGGTGGCCCGGCACTTCTGTTTGAAAACCCGAAGGGTTATTCAATGCCGGTGCTGTGCAACCTGTTTGGAACCCCTCGCCGTGTGGCGTTGGGCATGGGCCAGGAGGACGTCACGGCGTTACGTGAAGTGGGTAAACTGCTGGCGTTTCTGAAAGAGCCGGAGCCACCGAAAGGCTTCCGCGATCTGTTCGACAAGCTGCCGCAGTTTAAGCAGGTATTGAACATGCCAACCAAACGTCTGCGCGGTGCGCCGTGCCAGCAGAAAGTGCTGGAAGGGGATGCGGTAGATCTGACCAAAATCCCGATCATGCAGTGCTGGCCTGAAGATGCCGCGCCACTCATTACGTGGGGGCTCACCGTCACACGCGGGCCGCATAAAGAGCGTCAAAATCTGGGTATTTACCGCCAGCAGCTGATTGGCAAGAATAAGCTCATCATGCGCTGGCTGTCGCATCGCGGCGGCGCGCTGGATTTCCAGGAGTGGTGCGCTGCACACCCGGGCGAGCGTTTTCCGGTCTCTGTTGCGTTAGGGGCCGACCCCGCCACCATTCTGGGCGCGGTAACGCCAGTGCCGGATACACTCTCTGAATATGCCTTTGCAGGACTGCTGCGTGGCACCAAAACGGAAGTCGTGAAGTGTATCTCTAACGACCTCGAAGTGCCCGCGAGTGCAGAGATTGTCCTGGAAGGTTACATTGAACAGGGCGAGCTGGCACCCGAAGGTCCGTACGGCGACCACACGGGCTATTATAACGAAGTGGATAACTTCCCGGTGTTTACCGTCACGCACATTACCCAGCGTGAAGATGCGATTTATCACTCCACCTATACCGGACGTCCACCGGATGAACCTGCAGTACTGGGCGTGGCGCTGAATGAGGTGTTTGTGCCGATCCTGCAAAAGCAGTTCCCGGAAATTGTTGATTTCTATCTGCCGCCGGAAGGATGCTCGTATCGCCTGGCGGTGGTCACAATGAAGAAGCAGTATCCTGGTCACGCTAAACGCGTGATGATGGGCGTATGGTCTTTCCTGCGCCAGTTTATGTATACCAAATTTGTGATTGTCTGCGATGATGACGTTAACGCCCGCGACTGGAATGATGTTATCTGGGCCATTACCACGCGAATGGATCCGGCGCGCGATACGGTGTTAGTGGAAAACACGCCGATAGATTATCTGGATTTTGCCTCGCCGGTCTCCGGTCTTGGCTCAAAAATGGGACTGGATGCCACAAATAAATGGCCTGGCGAAACCGACCGTGAATGGGGTCGCCCGATCAAGAAAGATCCTGCTGTGACCGCGCGAATTGACGCGATCTGGGACGAACTGGCCATAATGAATAACGGTAAACCGCAGGCTGACCGTTAAGCCCTATAGACTTCCCGACAGAGAGAGCGAATGACAACCTTAAGCTGTAAAGTGACCTCGGTAGATGCTATCACCGACACCGTATATCGCGTCCGTTTAGTGCCTGAAGCGGCATTCTCTTTCCGTGCTGGTCAGTACCTGATGGTCGTGATGGATGAACGTGATAAGCGTCCTTTCTCTATGGCCTCAACGCCAGCGGAGCAGGAATTTATTGAGCTTCATATTGGTGCGTCAGAGCTTAACCTGTATGCAATGGCCGTCATGGACCGCATTCTTAAAGAGCGCGAGATCGTGGTGGATATTCCACACGGTGATGCATGGCTGCGTGACGATGAAGACCGTCCGCTGATCCTGATTGCAGGTGGTACAGGCTTCTCCTACGTGCGCTCTATTCTGTTGACGGCCCTGGCGCGTAACCCGAACCGTGATATCACTATCTACTGGGGTGGCCGCGAAGAGAAACATCTCTACGATCTCTCTGAGCTTGAAGCGCTGAGCGTTAACCATCCCAACCTGCGTGTTGAACCGGTGGTTGAGCAGCCGGAAGAGGGCTGGCGTGGGCGTAGCGGCACAGTGCTAACGGCGGTACTGCAGGATCATGGCACGCTGGCAGGGCACGATATCTATATCGCTGGCCGCTTTGAGATGGCGAAAATTGCCCGTGACCTGTTCTGTAACGAACGTGATGCGCGTGAAGATCGTCTGTTTGGCGATGCTTTTGCGTTTATCTAAATAAAAAACCCGCCCCTGACAGGCGGGAAGAACGGCAACTAAACTGTCTCTCTTCGCAAATGGTGTTACTTGCGGCGAGGTACCTCTCGTAGGCCGGGAAAGCGCAGCGCCTCCCGGCAAAAGCCCGATGGCGCGATGCTTATCGGGCCTACGTTATAGCCTTACACTCTCTCAAACACCGTTGCGATACCCTGACCCAACCCAATACACATCGTTGCCAGACCAAACTGCGCGTCTTTGCGTTCCATCAGGTTAATCAGCGTTGTGCTGATACGCGCCCCGGAGCAGCCCAGCGGGTGACCGAGGGCGATCGCGCCGCCGTTGAGGTTAATTTTCTCGTCGATCTGCTCCATCAGCCCCAGATCTTTAATGCACGGCAGGATCTGCGCGGCGAAGGCTTCGTTCATCTCGAACACGTCGATATCACTGGTGGTCAATCCCGCTTTCTTCAGCGCCAGCTTCGAGGCCGGAACCGGGCCGTAACCCATGATAGAAGGATCGCAGCCTACCACCGCCATTGAGCGCACCCGGGCGCGAGGCGTTAACCCCAGCTCGCGGGCGCGGCTTTCGCTCATTACCAGCATCGCGGCCGCTCCGTCAGACAGCGCCGACGAGGTACCTGCCGTGACCGTACCGGTGACCGGGTCAAACGCCGGGCGCAGGGTGGATAGCGCTTCAACGGTGGTTTCCGGGCGGATCACTTCGTCGTAGCTGAACTGCTTCAGAACGCCATCAGCATCATGGCCGCCGGTCGGGATGATCTCATTCTTAAACGCGCCGGATTGCGTGGCGGCCCATGCACGAGCATGAGAACGCGCGGCGAAGGTATCCTGCATTTCACGGCTAATTCCGTGCAGGCGGGACAGCATTTCAGCGGTCAGGCCCATCATTCCTGCGGCTTTCGCCACGTTACGGCTCATGCCCGGGTGGAAATCGACCCCGTGGCTCATTGGCACATGGCCCATGTGCTCCACGCCGCCGACCAGGCAGGCCTGCGCGTCACCGGTCATGATCATACGCGCCGCATCATGCAGTGCCTGCATTGAGGAGCCGCACAGACGGTTGACGGTAACTGCCGGCACCGAATGTGGGATCTCCGCCAGCAGCGAAGCATTGCGGGCGATGTTGAAGCCCTGCTCAAGCGTCTGTTGCACACAGCCCCAGTAGATATCGTCGAGCGCAGCCGGGTCCAGCGCCGGATTACGCGCCAGCAGGCTACGCATCAGGTGCGCTGAGAGATCCTCTGCACGCACGTTACGGAATGCGCCGCCTTTTGAACGGCCCATCGGGGTGCGAATCGCATCAACAATGACAACCTTTTCCATTGTGACTCCTTAAGCCGTTTTCAGCTCGCCAACCGGACGGGCTGGCTCAACTGCTGGGTAATAGGATTCGTTATGGCGCGCTTTATTACGCAGCCCTTCCGGCACGTCATACAGCGGGCCGAGGTGCTGATACTGCTGCACCATATCGAGATAGCGGGCGCTGCCGAGCGTATCCAGCCAGCGGAACGCGCCACCGTGGAACGGAGGGAAGCCCAGGCCATAGACCAGCGCCATATCGGCTTCTGCCGGACTGGCGATAATGCCTTCTTCCAGGCAACGCACCACTTCGTTGATCATCGGAATCATCATCCGGGCGATGATTTCATCGTCCGTGAAGTCACGTTTTGGCTGGCTAACCCCGGCCAGCAGGCTATCCACCGCCGGATCTTCTTCTTTCTTCGGTTTGCCTTTGCTGTCTTCTTTATAGCGCCAGAAGCCCAGACCGTTTTTCTGACCAAAGCGGTTGGCGTCAAACAGGGCGTCAATCGCATCGCGATAATCTTTCTGCATGCGCTGTGGGAAGCCCGCCGCCATAACCGCTTGCGCGTGATGCGCGGTATCAATGCCAACCACATCCAGCAGATACGCCGGCCCCATCGGCCAGCCGAACTGTTTTTCCATCACTTTGTCGACTTTGCGGAAGTCCGCGCCGTCGCGCAGCAGCTGGCTGAAACCAGCGAAGTAAGGGAACAGTACGCGGTTGACGAAGAAGCCCGGGCAGTCGTTGACCACAATCGGGGTTTTGCCCATCTTACTGGCCCACGCCACCACTTTTGCGATGGTGTCGTCAGAGGTTTTTTCGCCGCGGATCACTTCGACCAGTGGCATGCGATGCACCGGGTTGAAGAAATGCATTCCGCAGAAGTTTTCCGGGCGCTTCAGGACGCTTGCCAGCTCGCTAATCGGAATCGTCGAGGTGTTAGAGGCCAGTACGGTCTCCGGACGCACTTTCTCTTCCGTTTCGGCCAGCACCGCTTTCTTCACTTTCGGGTTCTCTACCACGGCCTCAACCACCACATCGACGCGGTCAAAACCGGTGTATTCCAGTACGGGCTGGATAGTAGAGATCACGCCTGAGAGTTTCAGACCGTCAATTTTGCCGCGTTCCAGCTGTTTATTGAGCAGCTTGGCCGCTTCGGTCATCCCCAGCGTCAGGGATTTCTCGCTGATGTCTTTCATCACCACCGGCACGCCCTTCCAGGCGGACTGGTAAGCGATGCCGCCGCCCATAATGCCAGCGCCAAGTACCGCCGCATGTTTTGGCGTCTCAACGTTTTTCGTCAGCTGTTTTGCTTTACCTTTCACGAACTGATCGTTGAGGAAGATACCCACCAGCGCGCGGGCTTCATTGGTATGTGCCAGCGGGACAAAGCTCTGGTTTTCGAGTTTCAGGGCTTCGTCACGGCCAAAGCGGGCTGCGGCTTCGATGGTTTTCACCGCCGTGATCGGCGCCGGGTAGTGTTTACCCGCCGTCTGCATCACCATCCCCTTGGCGATGGTGAAACTCATGGCTGCTTCAATCTTGCTGAGCTTTAACGGCTCCAGTTTCGGCTGGCGTTTGGCCTTCCAGTCGAGATCGCCGTTAATGGCCTGACGCAGAATGGCGAGGGAGCCTTCAATCAGTTTTTCTGGCTTCACGACGCCATCAACCAGGCCGATTTTTTGCGCCTGCTCTGCGCCAACATCTTTACCTGCGGCAATAATTTCCAGCGCGCTGTCGGCACCCAGCATGCGCGGCATACGTACGGAGCCGCCAAAGCCCGGCATAATGCCCAGTTTGGTTTCCGGCAGGCCGATGCGCAGATCCGGCGTGGCGAGGCGGTAGTCGGTGGCCAGCACGCATTCACAGCCGCCGCCCAGCGCGTAGCCGTTAACGGCGGAAAGGGTCGGGACAGGCAGATCTTCCAGACGATTAAAGACGCTGTTGGCAAAGTGCAGCCACTGGCTCAGCTGTTCTTCAGGCACCAGGAACAGTGAAAGAAATTCGGTGATATCGGCACCAACAATAAAGGCCGCTTTGTTCGAGCGCAGCAGCAGCCCCTTTAAATCAGTTTGCTTTTCAAGTACATCCAGCGCCTGGCCAAGACTGGCCACCGTCGCGGTATCGAGCTTGTTGACTGAGCCGGGGGCATCGAACACCAGTTCGGCAATGCCATCTTCCAGCCAGTTGAGGTACAGGGTGTCGCCTTTGTAGAGCATGTCAGTCTCCTGAATCCAGCAAGTGGATCTGGTCATACCAGATGAGTCGGAGTGTGGGATTTGTGTTAATAAAATGCAAATTACTCATTAAGAAATTGCTGCATTGATCACGGTCGGTGGAAATCACGCAGCCGGAGACAGGTGTGCTAAGATGCGAGGACTTGAGGTCAAAAAAACGAAAGGAAGAATGATGGACTCACTGGCTTCGCTTTATAAAAATCATATCGTTACCCTACAGGAACGTACCCGTGATGTACTTGCCCGCTTTAAGCTGGATGCGCTGTTAATCCACTCCGGCGAGCTGATGAATACCTTCCTGGATGACCATGCGTATCCGTTTAAGGTTAACCCGCAGTTTAAAGCCTGGGTGCCGGTAACACAGGTGCCAAATTGCTGGTTGCTGGTGGATGGCGTGAACAAGCCGAAACTGTGGTTCTATCTGCCTGTGGATTACTGGCACAACGTTGAGCCGCTGCCGACCAGCTTCTGGACAGAAGAAGTGGACGTCATGGCTTTACCAAAAGCCGACGGTATTGGCAGCCAGTTGCCTGCCGCGCGTGGCAATATTGCCTACATTGGCCCGGTCCCGGAGCGTGCGCTGGGTCTGGATATCCCGGCGGACAAACTCAACCCGAAAGGAGTGCTGGATTTCCTGCACTATTACCGCGCGTATAAAACCGACTACGAACTTTACTGCATGCGTGAAGCGCAAAAAACGGCGGTGAATGGTCACCGTGCAGCGCATGAAGCCTTCCAGTCCGGTATGAGCGAGTTCGATATCAATCAGGCGTACCTCACCGCGACCGGTCACCGTGACACCGATGTGCCGTACAGCAACATTGTCGCTCTGAATGAGCATGCCTCTGTTCTGCATTACACCAAACTGGATCACCATGTGCCGTCTGAGATGCGCAGCTTCCTGCTGGACGCAGGCGCAGAGTACAACGGCTACGCGGCTGACCTGACCCGTACCTGGGCGGCCAATGCGGATACCGATTTTGCGCATCTGATTAAAGACGTCAACGATGAGCAACTGGCGCTTATCAGCACCATGAAAGCCGGAACCAGCTATGTGGATTACCATATCCAGTTCCATCAGCGCATCGCTAAACTGCTGCGTAAACACCAGATCGTGAAAGACATGAGCGAAGAGGCGATGGTCGAAAACGATCTGACCGGACCCTTTATGCCGCACGGTATCGGCCACCCGCTGGGTCTGCAGGTTCATGATGTTGCGGGCTTTATGCAGGATGATACCGGCACGCACCTCGCCGCGCCGTCTAAATATCCTTACCTGCGCTGCACGCGTATCCTTGAGCCGCGCATGGTGCTGACCATCGAGCCGGGTATCTACTTTATCGAATCGCTGTTAGCGCCATGGCGCGAAGGTCAGTTCAGCAAGCACTTCAACTGGGAAAAAATTGACGCGCTGAAGCCGTTTGGCGGTATTCGTATCGAAGATAACGTCGTGATTCATGAGAACGGTATCGAAAATATGACGCGAGACCTGAAGCTGGCCTGATGGAAAGCTGGCTGATACCGGCTGAGCCGGTCACCTTTGTTGAAGAAATCAAGAAAAGCCGCTTTATTACGCTGCTGGCACACACCGATGGCGTAGAGGCGGCAAAGGCGTTTGTTGAGTCTGTCCGCGCTGCGCATCCCGACGCCCGTCACCACTGCGTGGCGTGGGTCGCCGGGCCGCCAGACAATTCGCAGCAGCTGGGTTTTTCTGATGACGGTGAACCGGCGGGTACTGCCGGTAAACCTATGCTTTCCCAGCTCATGGGCAGTGGCGTGGGTGAAATCACCGCCGTGGTTGTTCGCTACTATGGCGGCATTTTATTAGGTACCGGTGGGCTGGTGAAAGCGTATGGCGGGGGCGTACAGCAGGCGCTTAATATGTTGGTCACCACCCGCAAAACGCCACTCACCGAATATACTTTGTTGTGCGACTACGCCCAGCTATCGGGTGTCGAAGCGCTGCTTAAACAGTTTAACGGTGTGATTGCACAAAGTGATTACCAGGCAATGGTGCAATTGCGCGTGGCGCTTCCTCAGGCTGAACAGGCTGCTTTTTCGGCAAAACTGGCGGATTTTAGTCGCGGTTCGTTGCAATTGCTGCCGATTGAAGAATAATCCCCACCTCACTTTTTGAATACCAAAGGAAGCGGCAGAGATGCATTTTCGTGCCATAACCCGAATCGTTGGACTGCTGGTCATACTTTTTTCCGGGACAATGATTCTCCCAGGACTGGTGGCGCTTATCTACCGGGACGGCGCGGGGCGGGCATTTACCCAGACCTTCTTTGTTGCGCTGGCGATTGGCTCGCTGCTGTGGTGGCCAAACCGTCGTCAGAAAGGTGAGCTGAAATCACGTGAAGGGTTTCTGATTGTGGTGCTGTTCTGGACGGTGCTGGGAAGCGTCGGTTCGCTGCCCTTTATCTTCTCTGAACAGCCCAATCTGAGCATCACGGATGCCTTTTTTGAATCCTTCTCCGGCTTAACGACTACCGGCGCGACTACGCTGGTTGGGCTGGATTCATTACCCCACGCCATTCTCTTTTATCGCCAGATGCTGCAATGGTTCGGTGGTATGGGGATCATTGTTCTGGCGGTGGCCATCCTTCCTATCCTGGGCGTCGGGGGCATGCAGTTGTACAGGGCAGAAATGCCGGGGCCACTGAAAGATAACAAGATGCGCCCGCGTATTGCCGAGACGGCGAAGACCCTGTGGCTGATTTATGTTTTACTGACCGTTGCCTGTGCGCTGGCGCTGTGGTTTGCCGGTATGCCCGCGTTCGATGCCATCGGGCACAGCTTCGCGACAATCGCCATCGGCGGGTTCTCTACCCACGATGCCAGTGTGGGCTACTTTGACAGTCCAACGATCAACACCATTATTGCTATTTTCCTGCTGATCTCCGGCTGTAACTACGGTCTACACTTCTCATTACTCAGCGGACGTAGCCTGAAGGTGTACTGGCGCGACCCGGAGTTCCGTATGTTTATTGGCGTCCAGCTCACGCTGGTGGTCATCTGTACGCTGGTGCTTTGGTTCCACGATGTCTATAACTCGGCGTTGACCACGCTAAACCAGGCATTTTTCCAGGTGGTGTCGATGGCGACAACCGCAGGTTTTACCACGGACAGCATTGCGCGCTGGCCGCTGTTCCTGCCTGTGCTGCTGCTGTGCTCGGCATTTATTGGTGGTTGCGCAGGGTCGACGGGCGGTGGCCTGAAGGTGATTCGTATTCTGCTGCTCTTCAAGCAGGGGAACCGTGAATTAAAACGCCTGGTTCACCCGAATGCAGTCTATAGCATCAAGCTGGGCAACCGTGCCCTGCCGGAACGTATTCTCGAAGCGGTGTGGGGATTCTTCTCGGCGTATGCCCTGGTCTTTATCGTCAGTATGCTGGCAATCATCGCGACGGGGGTGGATGATTTCTCTGCCTTTGCGTCCGTTGTGGCAACACTTAATAACCTCGGGCCTGGCCTGGGGGTCGTGGCGGATAACTTTGCCAGTATGAACCCGGTCGCGAAATGGATCCTAATCGCCAATATGCTGTTTGGGCGTCTTGAGGTCTTTACGCTGCTGGTGCTGTTCACCCCAACATTCTGGCGCGAGTAAGGAGTCGTCGGTGAAAACACTTATTCTATTCTCTACGCGAGACGGGCAAACGCGTGAGATTGCCTCTTATCTGGCTTCTGAACTACAAGAGCTGGGCATTTACTCTGATGTGGTGAACCTGAACCGTACGGAGCAAATCGCCTGGCAGGATTACGACCGCGTGGTGATTGGGGCGTCTATCCGTTACGGGCATTTCCATCCTGCGCTGGATCGCTTTGTGAAAAAGCATACGGCAGCGCTCAATAAGCTGCCCGGGGCGTTCTACTCGGTCAATCTGGTGGCCCGCAAACCTGAAAAGCGTACACCGCAGACCAACAGCTACACGCGTAAGTTTTTGCTGAATTCGCCGTGGCAGCCAGACCTGTGTGCCGTCTTTGCAGGGGCGCTGCGTTATCCCCGCTATCGCTGGTATGACCGCTTTATGATTCGGCTGATTATGAAAATGACCGGCGGTGAAACCGATACGCGTAAAGAAGTGGTTTATACCGACTGGACGCAGGTGAGCAGTTTTGCCCGGGAAATCGCGCATTTATCACCCGAATCGCGGCGTATTTAAGCGTGGAGTTTGAAAAGTGAGCGAACGAAAAGTTTTTTGTATTTTGTGCTTGTCACTTCAGAATAACTCCCTATAATGCGCCTCCACTGACACGGAACAACGGCACACGCGCCGCCGGGTCAGCAGAGAAAA
>NZ_JALW01000045.1:0-90179 GCF_000710795.1 Enterobacter sp. T1-1
TTGTGTTTGCTTGAACGGCGGGGTTTCCCCCGCGCGCTGTTATTTTTCCGGCGGCGTATAACCTTCGATGTGGACGTCTTTACCTTCGAACAGGAAGTTCACCATTTCCTGCTCCAGCAGCTTGCGGTGTTCCGGGTTCATCATGCTGAGTTTTTTCTCGTTAATCAGCATGGTCTGTTTTTTCTGCCACTGTCCCCAGGCTTCTTTGGAGATCTCGTTATAAATGCGCTTACCCAGTTCGCCCGGATAGAGCTGGAAGTCCTGGCCTTCAGCGTCGCGCTGCAGGAAAGTACAAAAAATGGTTCTGGCCATACTCATTCCTCTTTTTTAGCCGATGCTAAACCATTGCACCGGCACGTAATTGTTGTAACAGGCGCTCCACGGGAGCCGCCAGCCCGACTGATGGCGGTTGCGCTAAGTTATACCAGAGAGCGGTGCCTTCATCCATGCACGAGGCGAAGGAGGACACGGGAAGCCACATCGGCACAATATCCAGATGGAAATGGCTGAAAGTGTGGCGAAACGCGGTCTGCTGCGTCAGGTTATCGGCAGCAATGCCGCGCTGTTTAAGCCAGGCCCGCAGCGTGGCTTCATCTTCAAACTGTGGGAAGCAGTATAGACCACCCCAGAGGCCGCTCGGCGGGCGCTGCGCCAGAAAGACCTCGTCCCCGTGCTGCATCAACAGCATGTAACCGGTGCGCTCCGGCAGCGTCTGCTTCGGCTTTTTACCGGGATACTGCGCCCAGGAATGGTTTGCGTACGCCACGCACAGGTTATTGAGCGGGCAGAGCTCGCATTTTGGTTTCGAGCGCGTGCAGACCATCGCACCGAGATCCATCATCGCCTGGTTAAACCGCTCCACGCCCTTTGCCGGGGTCACCGCTTCGCTGATCTCCCACAGCCGCTTTTCGACCTCTTTTTTCCCCGGCCAGCCGTCAACCGCATAGCAACGTGCCAGCACGCGCTTCACGTTACCGTCAAGGATCGGGAAATGTTTGCCGAGGGACAGTGAGAGGATGGCACCCGCGGTGGAGCGTCCGACACCGGGTAAATCCGCCACCTCGTCGAAGGTTTCCGGGAATTTACCGTTGTGGCGCGTCGCGACCTGCTGTGCGGCTTTGTGCAGATTGCGCGCGCGGGCGTAATAGCCAAGCCCTGTCCACAGGTGCAGCACCTCATCTAACGGCGCGTTGGCCAGATCGGTTACCGTGGGAAAGCGCGCCATAAAACGCTCAAAGTAAGGGATCACCGTGGCAACCTGCGTTTGTTGTAACATCACTTCGGAGAGCCATACTTTGTAAGGCGTTTTTTCAATTTGCCAGGGCAGGGTTTTACGCCCGTATTTGTCGTACCAGTCCAGCACCTGGGCTGAAAATTGAGAGGCTTGCATGGTCATCGATTCGTATAATCAGGGATGCCGATTGCAGCACAGCGTCAATCTGCTGTAAACCGGATCTTTCCCATGCTTGCATAGAAGCCTTAACTTTGGATAATGCCCGTTTCCCGAACATTCTCACAAGCAGACAACTCTTTTATGAAAAACGACGTCATTTCACCGGAATTTGATGAAAACGGTCGCCCGCTGCGCCGTATTCGCAGCTTTGTCCGCCGTCAGGGTCGCCTGACAAAAGGGCAGCAACACGCGCTGGACAACTACTGGCCGGTGATGGGCGTTGAGTTCAGCGAGCAGCCGCTCGACTTTGCCGACCTGTTCGGTCGCGATGCGCCAGTGACCCTGGAGATCGGCTTTGGTATGGGCACCTCGCTGGTGACCATGGCGAAAGCCCGCCCGGAGCAGAACTTCCTCGGCATAGAAGTGCATTCTCCAGGCGTTGGCGCGTGTCTGGCCACCGCCCACGAAGAGGGGGTCGAGAACCTGCGCGTGATGTGTCACGACGCGGTAGAAGTGCTGCACAAAATGATTCCTGACAATTCTTTGAACATGGTTCAGCTCTTTTTCCCTGACCCGTGGCACAAAGCACGTCATAATAAGCGCCGTATCGTTCAGGCGCCGTTTGCCGAGCTGGTAAAAAGTAAGCTGAAACTGGGCGGTGTCTTCCATATGGCGACCGACTGGGAACCGTATGCGGAACATATGCTGGAAGTGATGTCGTCTCTGGACGGGTATAAAAACCAGTCAGAGAGCAACGACTATGTACCGCGTCCGGAATCGCGTCCGGTAACGAAATTTGAACAGCGTGGCCATCGTCTTGGTCACGGCGTATGGGACTTAATGTTCGAGAGGGTGAAATAATGGCAAAGAATCGTAGCCGTCGTCTGCGTAAAAAGATGCACATCGAAGAATTCCAGGAAGTGGGCTTCTCCGTTGCCTGGCGTTTCCCGGAAGGCACCAGCGTTGAGCAGATCGATCAGGACGTTGATGCGTTCATCAACGAGGTGATCGAGCCAAACAAGCTGGCCTTCGACGGTAGCGGCTATCTGGCGTGGGAAGGTCTTATCTGCACCCAGGAAGTGGGTAAATGCACCGAAGAACATCAGGCGCTGGTACGTAAATGGCTTGAAGACCACAAACTGGAAGATGTTCGCGTCAGCGAACTTTTCGACGTTTGGTGGGACTAATAAAGAAGTCAGGGGCCAGCATTAGCTGGCCCATTTTGTCTGAGGGAGTGTTAAAGATGCGCAAAACGTTGCTGGCTGTTGTCTTAATGGCAACCGGATTCACCGCCCATGCGGAGTATAAATGTAGCGTCACCCCGCGTGATGACGTGGTGTTAAGTCCGCAAACCGTTCAGGTTAAAGGTGAGAACGGCAATCTGGTCATCACGCCGCAGGGTGATGTCACGTTCAATGGCAAACAGTACAACCTGACCGCCGCGCAGCGCGAGCAGGCCAGAGACTACCAGGCCGATTTGCGTACCGCGCTGCCGTGGATTGACGAAGGCGCGCTGACCCGCGTTGAGAAAGGCCGCGTTGCGCTGGATAAGATCATTACCAAAGAGGTGGGTGAGAGCAGCAACATGCGCACCCGCCTGACGAAGCTCGACAAACAGCTGAAAGAGCAGATGAACCGGATTATCGAGCATCGTACCGACGGCCTGACCTTCCACTACAAAGCGATTGATCAGGTGCGTGCTGACGGCCAGCAGTTGGTGAATCAGGCCATGGGCGGTATCCTGCAGGACAGCATTAACGAGATGGGCGCCAAAGCGGTACTGAAAGGCGGCGGTAACCCGCTGCAGGGCGTACTGGGTAGCCTGGGCGGTCTGCAGACCTCGATTCAGAACGAGTGGAAGAATCAGGAAGCCGATTTCCAGCAGTTCGGTAAAGACGTGTGTAAACGCGTGGTGTCGCTGGAAGACAGCAGGAAGGCGCTGGTGGGTACGTTGAAGTAATTAACTTCACCCCTCACCCTAACCCTCTCCCCAAGGGGGCGAGGGAATGGTTTGCTCCCTCTCCCTTTCAGGGAGAGGGCCGGGGTGAGGGTAGTAGCATTTGCAGGGTTTCCCGTATTTGTTCTAATACCGCCTCTTCGTTGTCCCAGAGTTCGTTATTCCAGAATCGAATGACATGCCAGCCTTTCCCTCAGCTGGCAGAACGGGATGCAAAATCCTGAATCAGCCTTCAGATTCTTCGGCGAGGAACAGCTCAAGAAGAGAGTTTAAGAACAGTTTGCCGTGCTCGGTGATCTGCCAGTATTCCTCACATTCCGTGAGATACCCCTGTGCCAGCGCCTCGTCAATGTGTGGGCGAATCACGGTTTCCGGCAACCCGGTATAAAGGGCAAACTCTTTACGCGGCGCGGCTTCCAGCAGGCGGAAGCGGTTCATAAAGAACTCAAACGGCTTATCCACCGCCTCGACATCGTGCTGACGTTCGAGATAACGACCTTCCATATACCCGCGCGGATGGCGCGTTTTTGCGGTACGCAGGATACGCCCGTCAGGGAACGTCACTTTACCGTGCGCGCCGCAGCCAATGCCCAGATAGTCGCCAAAGCGCCAGTAGTTGAGGTTGTGCTGGCACTGGTAGCCCGGCTTCGCATAGGCCGACGTTTCGTACTGCTGATAGCCTGCGGCGGTCAACAGTTGATGGCCCTGCTCAAAGATATCCCACAGCGCATCGTCATCCGGCAGCACCGGCGGACGAGAGCCAAACAGCGTATTGGGCTCGATGGTCAGCTGATACCACGAAAGATGCGGCGGGTTCAGGGCAATCGCCTGACGTAAATCGTCCAGCGCCTCTTCCAGCGACTGATCCGGCAGGCCGTGCATCAGGTCGAGGTTAAAACTGCGCAGACCAAGCCTAGTAGCCAGCTTTGCCGCCCGCTTCGCCTCTTCCGGGCCGTGAATACGCCCCAGTCGTTTTAACTTCGGCTCGCTAAAACTCTGCACGCCGATGGAAATCCGGTTCACGCCCGCCCGCTGATACTCGACAAAACGGTCGGCCTCAACGGTACCGGGGTTGGCTTCCATCGTAATTTCAGCATCCGCTGCCAGAGTCAGGCGCGCACGCACGCCGTCCAGCAGCGTCTGCATCGCCGGGCCTGACAGCAGGCTCGGCGTACCGCCACCAATAAAAATGGTCTTCACTTCACGTCCCTGTGCGTAAGGTACATCCGCATCCAGGTCGGCCAGCAGATGCGCAACGTAATCATCGTGCGGCACTTCACCTTTCAGCGCATGCGAGTTGAAATCGCAGTACGGGCATTTCTGCACGCACCAGGGGATATGAATATAAAGACTCAGAGGCGGCAAATTAGCCATTACGCAGGGCTTCCAGTAACAGTTTCAGGGCGCGTCCTCGGTGGGAAATCGCGCTTTTCTCTTCGCGGGTCAGTTCCGCAGCGGTTTTGCCCTCAGTCGGGACAAAGAAAATCGGATCGTAGCCAAAGCCGCCGTTACCGGCTGCTTCACGGGTAATCACCCCCGGCCAGCTGCCGTGGCAGACGACAGGCGTGGGGTCTTCAGCGTGACGCATATAGACCAGCACGCAGTGGAACTGCGCGGTACGCTGTTCGTCTGGCACATCCTTCAGGGCGACAAGCAGCTTTTCCAGATTCTGCTGGTCGGTGGCGTCCACGCCTGAATAGCGGGCAGAGTAAATGCCCGGAGCACCGCCCAGAAAATCAACCGCCAGACCGGAATCATCGGCAATCGCGGGCAGGCCGGTGACCTGTGCGGCATGGCGTGCTTTCAGGATCGCGTTTTCGATAAACGTCAGGCCGGTCTCTTCGGCGGACTCCACGCCCAGCTCGGTCTGCGCCACCACATCCAGCCCAAAATCATTTAATAGCGAGGCCAGCTCGCGCACTTTACCGGCGTTGCCGGTAGCGAGAACAACTTTCTGCATCGTTTTATCCTGTTAAATCAGAGCCGCGACTTCCGTCGGGATGGATTGCGGATTAAGGATTTTTACCTGTTTATGCCGCCCAAGTTCACCCTTTTCTATGATGACCTGGCTTTTAGCAACGCGAAACTGTTTTGCCAGATATTTGGTCAGATGCGCATTTGCCTGGCCATCTACCGGTGGGGCGGTGATGGCGACTTTTAACTCGTCGCCATGCAGTCCAACAATATTGTCACGGCTGGCTTTCGGCTGAATATACAGCCGTAAAACCAGCCCATCAGCGCAGGTGCTTACTGCACTCATAGCGCCATCCACAGCCCCGGCAGCAGCATATCGCCCGTGGACTGTAACAGCTCGGCAATGCCCATATTAACGACATACAGCAGCAGAACCAGGATCATCGGGGAAAAGTCGATGCCGCCCATTGACGGGAGCAGGTTGCGGATAGGGCGCAGCAGCGGTTCCGCCAGCTGAATCAGTGCATATTCCACCGGGCTGCGGCCCTGGCTGACCCAACTCATGATGGCCATGACCAGCAGCACCCAGAAGATCAGCAGACCGATGGTTTTAATCAGGATCAGGACGGCAGCAATCCAGATGATCGGCTGGAAGGTGATGACCATAAACAGCACAATCGCTTTGATAACGCTCAGAATAAACGCTACCAGCAGAGATGCGCTGTCAATGGGGCCCATCGCCGGAATAATACGGCGCAGCGGCCCCACAACAGGTTGGGTGATTTTCACGACAAACTGCGAGAACGGGTTATAAAAATCACAGCGGGCCCACTGCATCCAGACGCGCAGCAAAAGCGCCATCGTATACAGCTCAATGACCGTTGAGAGCAGGAAAGTCAACGTCTTCATGGCGTTCCTCAGGTTTCCTAATTATTGGGTGTAGTCGCGCGCACCGAATATTGCCGTGCCGATGCGCACCATAGTGCTGCCTGCCGCGATGGCGGCTTCCATATCATCCGACATGCCCAGAGAAAGCGTGTCTACCGTTTCGTAGCGCGCTTTAAGCGCCCCAAATGCTACAGCCATTTGCTGTGCCACGGCAAACTGCCTTTCATAACTTGACTCAGGCGCCGGGATTGCCATCAAACCGCGCAGGGTTAAGCGCGGCAGCGCGGCCACTTCAGCCGCCAGCGCATCCAGCTCGCTCAGCGCAATGCCGGACTTGCTGTTTTCATCACTGATGTTTATTTGAATCAGCACGTTAAGCGCGGGCATCTCCGCCGGGCGCTGATCGTTCAGACGTGTGGCAATGCGCAGACGGTCGATGGTATGGCACCAGTCAAAGTGCTCTGCCACCAGACGGCTTTTATTCGACTGCAGTGGGCCAATAAAGTGCCATTGCAGGCCGGTATTCCCCTGCTCCTGGAAGTAGCGAATTTTATCCACGCCTTCCTGCACGTAGTTTTCACCAAATGCACGCTGGCCAGCATCAATCGCTTCTGCGATGGCGCTCGCAGGCTTGGTTTTGCTCACTGCAAGTAACGTAATTTCTTCTGAAGCACGGCCGCAACGTGTTGCTGCGGCTGAGATTTTGTCCCGGACCTGTGCCAGGTTATGCGCAATGTTGTTCATTTTCCGAGGAGTAATGTATGGATGTGGAAGAAATTGTGGCCCTTAGTGTAAAGCATAATGTCTCCGATCTACACCTGTGCAGTGATTCGCCACCGCGCTGGCGCAGAGTAGGCCGCCTTGAACCGGCTCCCTTTCCCTCTCCCGATGTGGATGCGTTACTGAAAACGTGGCTCAACGATGAGCAGCAGGGGGCATGGTGGGCAAGCGGGCAGGTGGATTTTGCCGTGACCCTTACGGGAAACCAACGTCTGCGCGCAAGTGCCTTTAAACAGATGAAGGGCAACTCCATCACGCTACGCCTGTTGCCCCGGGCCTGTCCGCAGCTCTCCGCTTTGGGTGTTCCCCGGGCTATCCCGGAACTCTTATCCCACGACAGTGGGCTGATACTGGTGACGGGGGCAACCGGCAGCGGCAAATCTACCACCCTTGCGGCAATGGTGGATTTTCTTAATCACCAGACGGATGGGCATATTCTGACGCTGGAAGATCCGGTGGAGTTTGTCTATCAGAGTGAACGTTGCCTGATTCAGCAGCGAGAGATCGGCCTGCACAGTCCCTCATTTGCCGAGGCGCTGCGCGCTGCGTTGCGTGAAGATCCGGATGTCATCCTGCTGGGAGAACTGCGCGACAGCGAAACGATCCGCCTGGCGCTGACGGCCGCTGAAACCGGGCATCTGGTGCTGGCGACGCTGCACACGCGCGGTGCCTCTCAGGCGATTGAACGGCTGGTCGATACGTTCCCGGCGCAGGAGAAAGACCCGGTGCGTAATCAGCTGGCCGGCAGCCTGCGGGCGGTGCTGGCGCAAAGACTGCTTCCCGACCTGCAGGGTGGGCGCGTCGCGCTGTATGAACTGCTGGTGAATACGCCAGCGGCAGCGAACCTTATCCGCGAAGGTAAAACGTGGCAGTTGCCCGGGATTATTCAAACCGGTCAGCAGGCGGGGATGCAGAACTTTGACCAGAGCCTGGCAGAGCGACGGGCGCAGGGGCGGTTGTAGGCCCCGGCGCTCAGTAACCCTGTTCGAAATAGCTTTCGAGGATAATGACGGCAGAAGCCGAATCGACGCTGCCTTTGTTGAGTGCGCGGAAACCCCCGTGCTCAAACAGGCCGGCACGCGCTTCGACGGTACTCAATCGTTCGTCGTGGAGTTTCACGGAAACGCCAAAGCGACCGTGGATTTTATTGGCAAACTTACGCGCGCGGGCGGTAAGCGGCTGTTCAGTGCCATCCATGTTCAGCGGCAGACCGACAATCACATCGTCTGGCTGCCACTCTTTGAGCAGACGCTCAATGAGGTTCCAGTCCGGTGTGCCGTCGTTCGCCTTAAGGGCCGTGAGCGGGCGAGCGGTGCCGGTGATACGCTGGCCGACGGCGACGCCAATGCTTTTCGTGCCAAAGTCGAAGGCCAGAAGTGTGCCGCTCATTACGCGTGCCCCGCTACGCCTGGCATGGTCAGAATATCAATGCCAATCAGTTTCGCCGCATCACGCCAGCGATCGGCGATAGGGGTTTTAAACAGGATATTCATATCCGCAGGTGCGGTGAGCCAGGCGTTATCCAGGATCTCCTGTTCAAGCTGACCCTTCTCCCAGGAGGCGTAACCCAGTGCCACCAGCACTTCGGAAGGCTGCTCTGCGGTGCCCAGCGTTTCCAGCACATCGCGGGAGGTGGTGATTACCGTGTTGTCAGAGATACGAATACTGGAAGAGAAAATGGGCGGCGTATGCAGGATAAACCCGCGATCCTCTGCAAGGGGGCCACCCAGCATCACCGGTTTATCAAGACGGATTTCCGGCAGGCGCGCTTCAGCTGTAATTTTCAGCTTTTCCAGAATCCCTTCAACCTGCAGATTTTCCAGAGGTTTGTTGATGATAATGCCCATCGCGCCGTCTTCATTGTATTCACAAATATAAACCACGGAGCGGCGGAAAATCGGGTCCTGGAGAGCAGGCATGGCAATAAGAAAGTGATGCTGTAAATTCATTGTCAGAGGTACTGTTTCCTGGTTTAAAAAGCGACAGCCCCAGTATGCGGACAAACCGGGGTGCTGTCACTAATAGTATTGGTAAGTTATTTCTGGAGACGTTTTTCGATGGCGTCCATCAGCATTCCGGTGATCGAGACCGGGAATTCCGCTTCAATTTCACGAATGCAGGTCGGGCTGGTAACGTTCACTTCGGTCAGACGATCGCCAATAATATCCAGGCCAACAAAGATCAGGCCTTTGGCTTTCAGCGTTGGGCCGACGCGGCGGGCAATTTCCCAGTCGCTTTCGGTTAACGGACGCGGTTCGCCACGGCCTCCGGCCGCCAGATTGCCACGGGTTTCGCCCCCCTGCGGGATACGTGCCAGGCAGTAAGGCACGGGTTCGCCATCCACGATCAGGACGCGTTTATCGCCATCTTTAATCGCGGGCAGATAGTTCTGTGCCATGCAGTAACGCGTACCCAGTTCGGTCAGCGTTTCGGCAATCACGCCGATATTCGGGTCGCCTTCTTTTACGCGGAAAATAGACGCACCGCCCATACCGTCCAGCGGCTTCATGATGATATCACCGTGCTTCTGCCAGAATGCCTTAAGCTGTGTTTTGCTGCGGGTCACCAGCGTTTCCGGCGTCAGATCGGAGAACCAGGCGGTATAGAGCTTCTCGTTGCAGTCGCGCAGGCTCTGCGGCTTATTGACGATAAGCGTCCCTTTTTCTTCTGCGCGCTCAAGGATATAGGTGCAGTAGATGTATTCGGTGTCGAACGGAGGATCTTTACGCATCAGGATGACGTTGAGATCGGCGAGCGCAATATCCTGCTCGCTGCCGAATTCGTACCATTTGTCGTAATTCTGCTCGACGTTAACGATGCGGGTGCGTGCGCGGGCTTCACCGTTGATCAGATAAAGATCGTTCATCTCCATATAGTGGAGCTCATAGCCGCGTCGCTGCGCTTCCAGCAGCATGGCGAAGCTGGAATCTTTCTTGATGTTAATGTTTGCGATGGGGTCCATCACGATGCCGAGCTTGATCATGTTCTTCTCCGTTAATGGGTCAACCCAGATCGCCAAACCGCACCTGTAGCGCGGTGATGGCTGTGAGTGCCGTTGTCTCAGTGCGCAGAACGCGAGGTCCCAACAGAATATCAGTAAACTGGTAACGCGCCGTCATGGCAATTTCATCTGCCGACAGGCCGCCTTCCGGGCCAATCAGCAGGCGTACACGTTCAACGGGCAGCGGCAACGTATTGATGCTGGCGCTGGCGCGCGGATGGAGATTGAGCTTGAGCCCGCTCTCCTCTTCTGCACACCAGTCTTCCAGGTCCATCGCCGGGCGGATCTCCGGAATACGGTTGCGGCCACTCTGTTCACAGGCAGCAATGGCAATTTTCTGCCACTGCTGGATCTTCTTGTTCAGACGTTCTGCGTCCAGTTTAACGCCGCAGCGCTCAGAAAAAAGTGGCGTAATGAGGCTTACACCCAGTTCAATGGATTTCTGAATGGTGAACTCCATCTTTTCCCCGCGCGACATCACCTGGCCCAGATGAATGTGCAGCGGCGATTCACGGTCATCGATTTCGCCGCGCAGCACATTGACGTGCACGCTTTTTTTATCCGCCCGCGTAATTTCCGCGTCGAAAACCTGGTTGGAGCCGTCAAACAGCTGAATCGCCTGGCCTGCCCCCATGCGCAGCACGCGGCCAACGTGGTTGGCGGCATCGTCAGACAGGGCGATTTCGCGGCCAGCGGTAATCAGTTCAGGGTGATAGATGCGAGGAATACGCATAGTCAAAAATTCCATGTGTCATGCTGTGTAAGCGAATTGCCGCTAGTGTAGGTTAGCTCTTTTGCGCCTGGCAAGCCCGCTGGACGTAAGGGTTATGATTCCCCTGGACCCTGGCGATGCGTTCGTCGCGCTGACATTCCCACTCGGTGACCGGGTATTGTTTATTCCAGGCGTTAAACAGTTGGGTTTGCTGGCGGGAAAGGTTGAGGTTGTAACGATCGCGCATATAGAAGTACGTGCGGGCAATGCTGCCGCGTGCCCGGGCGGGTGGCTCAGCGACTTTCTCTTTAAAATCAACCTTCATACTGCACTGGCCATACTGACCTTCGCCACCGTTCCACTGGCTGTACATAAAGTTGCCGCGATCGCCATTGACTTCGCCAACCGCCGGCTGCAGGTTGTGCATATCGCTTTCCATCTGACGATAGACCGGATCTTTGGCGCAGTTTTTACGTCCGCCATCCTGCCAGCACTGGCGCTGATGGCCAAACTGCCATGCCGGAACCACATGTTCCCACTCGATGCGGCTGGCGCGGTTTTCGTTTTTACGCACCTTATAGCCGCAGGATTCAAGGTCAACGATCCCTTTTTTACCCTGCCAGTTAATTTTGCAGCCACAGTAGAAATCGCCCGGCACGTCGGCGTTGACCTTCACGCCTGCCGCTTTGGCCTGGGAAAAACTATTGATACCGTCGGCCAGAGCCTGGCCGGAGAGGGCCGTTGTCAAAAAGGCAACCGCGAGAGAGAAATTACGGGACATCTTACACTCCGTGTCAAAACGAGCCCGCAACGTAGCGAAAGTTGTTCCGGTATGCAATCAGCCAGATCAGGAAAGTTCCTGAAAGTTCAGTTGGTTATTCTGCGACCAGTGGCTCGCCGCACTTCACGCAGCGGTAGGTTGCCTCGCCGCGTACCACACGATTATGGCGACGAACGGTGAGCTGATGCTGCTGGCACTGGCAGCGGTAGGGGAAGGTATTACGGCGTACCGATTCCAGTTCAAACTGATGAGTACGGCGTGCCGGAACGCCGAGTACCGCCTCCATCATCCATTTCCACTCTTTGCCGTGCGGAGCTACGCGGCCGAAGTGTTTCCATACCAGAAGGTGTGCCAGTTCGTGCGGTACCACCTCCTCGATAAACGCCTGCTGGTTTTCCATCATCAGAACCGGGTTCAGGCGGATCTCATAGGATTCCAGCCAGGCGGTACCCGCCGCGGTTCCTCGCTGGTGGTAGACGAGTTTCGGCTCCGGATAATTACGGCCGAGCTTCAGGTTGGCCTGGGCGAGTTTTTCCCGCAGGCTGCGCATAACGGCTTGCTGAATGGCGATGGGGAGACGGGGTGCTTTCATAGGGGCAGAGCATAAAGCGCGAAGCGGGGAGGCGCAAGAGGCGCCTCCCGCAAGAGGATTAGTCGTGTGCGCCAATTTCGCGCAGCGGACGACCTTTCATCAGGTTACGTTCAATGTGTTCCAGTGAAACGTGTTTGGTTTCAGGAACCAGCCAGACGGTGAGAACAATAAAGAACAGGTTCAGACCGGCGTAGACCCAGAAGGTGTTCGCATTGCCCAGCGTGTTGAGCATGGTGAGGAACGTGGCACCGACGATCATGTTGGCAATCCAGTTGGTCGCGGTAGAGCAGGTGATACCGAAATCACGCCCTTTCAGCGGCTGGATTTCAGAGCACAGCACCCAAATCAGCGGACCGGCACTCATTGCAAACCCGACGATAAACATCAGCAGCATACCTACCGCCAGGTACTGCGCGGTTGGAGAGTGAATGCCCATATGCATCATGGTACCGAGAATCCCCATACCGGCGGCCATCACCAGGAAGCCCAGAGTCAGCGTTGGCTTACGTCCCCAGCGGTCGACCAGACCGATGGCGATGAAGGTCGCCAGCACGTTGGTCAGCCCCACGATCACGGTGCCCCACATCTGCTCGGTGGTATTGGTATAACCTGCCAGTTCAAAGATTTTTGGCGCGTAATACATGATGACGTTCATCCCGGTGAACTGTTGCATTACCTGTAACAACACGCCAAGGAACACCGCGCGGCGGAAGTTGCTGTTCTCTTTGAACAGCGCCCAGCCAGACTGTTTCACCTTCAGGCTTTCGCGGATCTCTTCCAGCTCATTCTTCGCCTCTGCGCTGGTATCTCGCAGGCGTAAGAGTACCCGTTCAGCATCGTGGAAGCGGCGTTTGGCGGCAAACCAGCGCGGGCTGTCCGGCAGGAAGAAGACGCCAATCAGCAGCAGAACGGCTGGAATGATGATCACGCCCAGCATCCAGCGCCATGCGCCGCTGTAGCTGAACGCGGTATCGGACAGGTAAGCGCCCAAAATACCGATGGTGATCATCAGCTGGTACATCGAAATCATACTGCCGCGGATTTTCTCCGGCGCGATTTCTGACAGGTAAAGCGGCGCGGTATAAGACGCCACGCCCACGGCCAGCCCCAACAGCACGCGGGAAAGAATAAGCACTTCAACGTTAGGGGCGGCGGCAGAGAAGAGGGAACCGGCGACGAAGAGGATCGCGCCAATCATCAGGCTCTTTTTACGTCCCAGTTTGAAAGAGAGCCAGCCGCTGCCGACGGCACCAACGGCCGCGCCAAACATCATGGAGCTGACCACCCATTCCTGGGTATGTGCGTTAATCTGGAATTCGTCTGCGATGAAGGGAAGAGCGCCGGCAATCACGCCGATATCCAGGCCAAAGAGTAATCCTGCCAGGGCGGCAAGGAAGCAGACGAAGAAAGTCATCGCCTTGTTGGACGTACGCCCCTGTTTATTATTGTCAGGCATTATGCCCTCCAGTTGGGTTATCAGTTTTATCGATGTTAAGGGTAGGTGAGCGACCCGTAAAAATATGTGAGACAAATCACAATGGTGTAATCGGTTACACTAAGCTGCAACCGTAAAAATAATTAAAGCTTTGAAAATATAGAGGTAAATTAATTGATGTGCATCGCGTTTGTTTGAATTTCAGACTTAACTGAAAGGAAATGTAACAGCAGAAGTAAGGCGATCATGCAAAGAGAATATTCTGAAAGCGGGGTATAGAAAGTGAGGTGTAAGCGGTTCCAAACATTGCCGCCACCCGACATAAAAAAGGCCAGCACAAAGGCTGGCCTGTTTAAGCAGCGGGTAGTCGATTACTTCAGACCGGCAGCTTCACGCAGCAGAGCGGCTTTGTCGGTTTTTTCCCATGGGAAATGTTCGCGACCAAAGTGACCGTATGCAGCGGTTTCTTTGTAGATTGGGTGCAGCAGATCCAGCATCTGAATCAGGCCGTATGGACGCAGGTCGAAGAACTCGCGCACCAGCAGGGTCAGCTGTTCTGAAGGCACTTTTTCAGTACCGAAGGTTTCAACCATGATGGAGGTTGGCTCTGCCACGCCGATGGCGTAGGAAACCTGGATCTCACAGCGGTCAGCCAGGCCTGCAGCAACGATGTTTTTCGCCACATAGCGTGCAGCGTAAGCAGCAGAACGGTCCACTTTTGATGGATCTTTACCGGAGAATGCACCGCCACCGTGACGCGCCATGCCGCCGTAGGTATCAACGATGATTTTACGACCGGTCAGACCGCAGTCACCCATCGGGCCGCCAATCACAAAGCGTCCGGTTGGGTTGATGAAGTATTTGGTTGCGCTGCTCAGCCATTCGGTTGGCAGAACAGGCTTGATGATCTCTTCCATCACTGCTTCCTGCAGGGATTTCTGATCGATATCTTCGGCATGCTGGGTAGACAAAACTACCGCGTCAATGCCGACGATTTTGCCGTCGTCGTACTGGAAGGTCACCTGGCTTTTTGCATCCGGGCGCAGCCATGGCAGGGTGCCGTTTTTACGCACTTCAGCCTGGCGCTGCACCAGACGGTGCGCGTAAGTCACCGGTGCTGGCATCAGCACGTCGGTTTCGTTGGTTGCATAGCCGAACATCAGGCCCTGGTCGCCCGCGCCCTGTTCCAGCGGATCGGCACGGTCAACGCCCTGGTTGATGTCTGGAGACTGTTTACCAATTGCGCTCAGAACCGCGCAGGAATTGGCATCAAAGCCCATATCAGAATGTACATAACCGATCTCACGTACCGTGTTACGGGTGATCTCTTCGATATCAACCCATGCGCTGGTGGTGATCTCACCGCCAACCAGAACCATGCCGGTTTTGACATAGGTTTCACACGCTACGCGCGCTTTCGGATCCTGAGTCAGGATCGCATCCAGCACCGCATCGGAGATTTGGTCAGCAATTTTATCAGGATGTCCTTCTGATACGGACTCGGACGTAAACAGGTGTTTTGCCATGTTTTATTTCACCTAAGAGGAATTTGGTTAGCTCAAGCTGCTGTGTGGAATAGCCAAAGGAGATAATTCTACCAAGGCCGCAGGTTTTTTGACACTGGCAGTATGAGTGTTAATCAGTATAGATGGATTAACATCTGGATGGCTATTTTAGGTCACTTCTTCGCCCGATTTCCAGTTTTTTTTGACAACGCTCTCACTGAGTTGAATTCATTACTGGAAATTTTTCCTGACGCTCCTGGCAACCCGCGTATTTATCTTTTGCTTTTTACCCCTGTTCTCGGTATAAAACGCGGCGCGCGGCTCATACCAAAAAAGCGCTCGATGAACTCATCGTGTCGCCACTTCCAGCCGGGTTAAGCAGTGAACTTTTAGCTTTGGCTTGTGGTCCGTTTCAGCAGAGGCGGCCGTGGAGGTGATACGAGATAATGAACCATCGTTTTCCGCTAATTCAGCGCAGCCGTTCTGGCGCGCATTTGATTCCCGCAACCCGCATTTCTAGTCTGCAAACCTGCCGATGTTATACCCATCTCGGCGCTTCTCAGGATTCCAGAGCCGGTCACGCTTTGTGAAAACTGAACAAGGGCGCTCTTGTTAATACAAGAGTTTTCTCGTGGTTTCGCCGAACCTTGTCATACAGAGTTCGGATACGTGTTTTACAATGATATGAATAAGAAACCGGTCGCACGGTCTGGATTTCAGCATACTCTGCTGGGAAACGGAGCCGTTTATGGGTTGTTATCGCCGTATAACGCTGCGATAGTAGTCAACTGTTTTACACTTAATACAAAGAGTTGAGGTTCGCTATGTCTGACGACATGTCTTCTTTTTCGCCTTCGTCAGCGGGCGAACAGGGTGTACTACGTTCCATGCAGGAGGTTGCGATGAGCTCCCAGGAAGCCAGCAAGATGCTGCGCACTTACAATATTGCCTGGTGGGGCAATAACTACTACGACGTTAACGAGCTGGGCCACATCAGCGTCTGCCCGGACCCGGACGTCCCTGAAGCGCGCGTGGATCTCGCCAAACTGGTGAAAGCACGTGAGGCGCAGGGCCAGCGTTTGCCTGCACTGTTCTGCTTCCCGCAGATCCTGCAACACCGTCTGCGTTCTATTAACGCCGCGTTCAAGCGTGCGCGTGAATCTTACGGTTACAAAGGCGACTACTTCCTGGTTTACCCCATCAAGGTGAACCAGCACCGCCGCGTCATTGAATCCCTGATCCACTCCGGCGAACCGCTGGGCCTGGAAGCGGGTTCAAAAGCAGAGCTGATGGCCGTACTGGCGCATGCGGGCATGACCCGTTCAGTGATCGTCTGTAACGGCTATAAAGACCGTGAATACATTCGTCTGGCGCTGATTGGCGAGAAGATGGGCCATAAGGTCTATCTGGTTATCGAGAAGATGACAGAAATCGCTATCGTGCTGGAAGAAGCCGAGCGCCTGAACGTGGTGCCACGTCTTGGCGTGCGTGCGCGTCTGGCCTCGCAGGGTTCCGGTAAATGGCAGTCCTCCGGCGGCGAAAAATCTAAATTCGGTCTGGCGGCAAACCAGGTACTGCAACTGGTGGAAATTCTGCGCGAGCGCGGTCGTCTGGACAGCATTCAGCTGCTGCACTTCCACCTCGGTTCGCAGATGGCCAACATTCGTGATATCGCTACCGGCGTGCGTGAGTCAGCGCGTTTCTACGTTGAGCTGCACAAGCTCGGCGTCAATATTCAGTGCTTTGACGTGGGTGGCGGCCTGGGCGTGGACTATGAAGGTACCCGCTCGCAGTCCGACTGCTCCGTGAACTACGGCCTGAACGAATACGCGAACAACATTATTTGGGCGATTGGCGATGCCTGTGAAGAGCACGGCCTGCCGCACCCGACGGTGATCACCGAGTCTGGCCGCGCGGTGACCGCGCACCATACGGTGCTGGTCTCGAACATCATCGGCGTTGAGCGCAGCGAAATCACCGAAGCGACGCCTCCGCAAGACGATGCCCCACGTTCGCTGCAAAGCATGTGGGAAACCTGGCAGGAGATGCACGAGCCGGGCACGCGCCGTTCACTGCGCGAATGGCTGCACGACAGCCAGATGGACTTGCATGATATTCACGTCGGCTACTCTTCAGGCACCTTTAGCCTGCAGGAGCGCGCGTGGGCCGAGCAGCTTTATCTGAACATGTGCCATGAAGTGCAGAAACAGCTGGACCCGAGCAACCGTGCGCACCGTCCGATTATCGACGAATTGCAGGAACGTATGGCGGACAAGATTTACGTCAACTTCTCGCTGTTCCAGTCGATGCCGGATGCCTGGGGTATCGATCAGCTGTTCCCGGTTCTGCCGCTGGAAGGGCTGAATCACGCCCCGGAACGTCGTGCGGTGCTGCTGGACATCACCTGTGACTCCGACGGTGCCATCGACCACTATGTTGACGGCGACGGTATCGCAACGACCATGCCAATGCCGGAATACGACCCGGAGAACCCGCCAATGCTGGGCTTCTTTATGGTCGGCGCGTATCAGGAGATCCTTGGCAACATGCATAACCTGTTCGGTGATACCGAAGCGGTTGACGTGTTTGTCTTCCCTGACGGCAGCGTGGAAGTGGAGCTGTCTGACGAAGGTGACACCGTGGCGGACATGCTGGAATACGTGCAGCTGGATCCGAAAACCCTGCTGACGCAATTCCGCGATCAGGTGAAAAACACCGGTCTGGATGACGCGCTGCAGCAGCAGTTCCTGGAAGAGTTTGAAGCGGGTCTGTACGGGTACACCTACCTGGAAGACGAGTAAGGCAAACCTCCCTCTCCCCGTGGGAGAGGGTTAGGGTGAGGGGCAAAGGCCGCACAATGCCCTATACTCACTTGAACCCGTATGAATTAACGGCGATAATTCGCCCCAATAAGCGATTTACGAATCAATCCCTTCCTCGTCGGGTTTAACGACGCGGAGGGGATTTTTTTTCATCTGTTTTTAACGCATCGACTTTAAAAGAGGTCAGGACATGAGCACTTTAGGTCATCAGTACGACAACTCTCTGGTATCTAACGCGTTTGGTTTTTTACGCCTTCCGATGAACTTCCAGCCGTACGACAGCGATGCTGACTGGGTGATCACCGGCGTGCCGTTTGATATGGCCACATCAGGCCGTGCGGGCGGTCGTCACGGCCCGGCGGCGATCCGTCAGGTTTCCACCAACCTGGCCTGGGAGCATAACCGCTTCCCGTGGAACTTCGACATGCGCGAACGCCTGAACGTGGTGGACTGCGGTGACCTGGTGTACGCCTTCGGTGACGCGCGTGAAATGAGCGAAAAGTTGCAGGCCCACGCCGAGAAACTGCTGGCTGCCGGTAAACGCATGCTCTCCTTCGGTGGCGACCACTTCGTGACCCTGCCGCTGCTGCGCGCCCACGCGAAACACTTCGGTAAAATGGCGCTGGTGCACTTCGATGCGCACACCGACACCTACGCGAACGGCTGCGAGTTCGACCACGGTACCATGTTCTACACCGCACCGAACGAAGGTCTGATCGATCCTAACCACTCCGTGCAGATCGGTATCCGTACCGAGTTTGACAAAGACAACGGCTTCACCGTGCTGGACGCCTGTCAGGTGAACGATCGCGGTGTGGATGACATCATCGCGCAGGTTAAGCAGATCGTCGGTGATATGCCGGTGTACCTGACCTTCGACATCGACTGTCTGGATCCGGCGTTTGCCCCGGGTACCGGTACGCCGGTGATCGGCGGGCTGACCTCAGACCGCGCCATCAAACTGGTGCGCGGCCTGAAGGATCTGAACATTGTCGGGATGGACGTGGTGGAAGTGGCGCCTGCCTATGACCAGTCCGAGATCACCGCGCTGGCCGCGGCGACCCTGGCACTGGAAATGCTCTATATCCAGGCTGCGAAAAAAGGCGAATAAGCCTTACGCGCTGATTGCTGCTGCGCGACGCATGCGCAGCAGCAACATTCCCCCCGCCAGCAGGGTGATAATCTGCGAAACCACCAGCACGGAAAAGCCAGAGCTGACCGACCCCACCGATCTCATCACCATCCCCATCAGCAGTGGAATAAAGGCGGCACAAATATTGCCGATCCCATTAATGATGCCGTACGCGCTTCCCACCGCCTCCCGCGCGGCGTGATGTTGGATCACCGCCGGAATGGCCGCGCCCTGAAGTCCCCAGAAGACGTTAGCCGACAGCATAAACAGCGCCAGCCAGGCAGGCTGATGGCTGAGCATCAGCGCGATCACGGATAACGCCGTCAGCGCCCCGCCCGCGACAAACAGCAGCGGTGCCTGTTCCGGCCGCATTTTATCGAGCAGTACCCCGCCAAGGAATTTTGAGCCCAGGCTCAACAGAAAGGGGATGGCAGCGAGCATGCCCGTGGCGTGCAGCGAGAAGTGATGTTCGTCGCGTAGCCACGCCGGGAGCCAGGCGCTGCTCCCCCAGAGATAGCTCAGCGTGGCGATTTCAACCAGCAGGATCCAGCCCAACAGCGGGGTTTGCCACGCAAGCATCACTGTCTCTGCGAGCCCCCGTTTGTGCATTTTTACTGTACCGCGCGGTGCCGGCAGGAAACGCCAGACCAGGCCGCCACCGAGCACCAGGTTGATTGCCGCCAGCGCATAAAACGATCCGGCCCAGCCCAGATGGGCCATCAGCCAGGTCACCAGCGGAAAGCCCACGGCCAAACCGAGTGAGACGCCCAGTGCGGTCACGGCGTTGGGTTTGCCAACCTCTTCCGCACGAAAGTTATCGCTGATAAAGCGAGTTTTGAGTGAAAAGAGCGGTCCCTCAGCGATCCCCAGAATCACACGGGCGATGAGCATTCCCATTAGCGATCCGAGTAAGGGAGAAATGGCGCAGACCAGAGCCCAAATCGCAATGCTGCTTAATAATCCATGTCGATAATGCAGTTTGCTTTCGATAACCGGTGTTAATAATAAAGCCGATAATCCATAACCCAGCAGAAAGCAGGTCATTAACATTCCCTGTAACATTCTGTTTTCATTTAACTGAAAATGTTCGGCAAATTCCGGGTTTAAAATCATCACCGAGATATTTACCCGGTCAATGTAGGAAATAATAATGAGAAATAACAGTGCAATTGTGCCTTGCCATCTTGCCGTCATATTGCCCGCCTTATGCGTTCTCGCATTTATATTTTTATCAATGTGATTGTCACGGGTGTAAAATGGTTCACCAGTGAAACTTGTTGTTTTTAAAGATGTATTTTTAAATGTGTTTCATGGGTGAAACACGGTGTTTTTTCAGTTGTTTATTTTTAAGGAAGAAAAATAAAAGAAGTCAATATTTTTTATTTGCGCTTTGAGTTCATCACTAAAACGTATTCATTCACGCCTTAATAATGAAAATTTCATATCGCTGCATTTTTTCGTGATCCCTTGCACACTTAGCTTATTAATTGTCGATTGATTAACAAATTCGTCACATTGATGCTTGACGAAACATTCATCGCTTTTATATTGACCGTATTAAATAAGAAACAGAGTTTCATATATGAAACAAAAGCCTGGAGGATCGTGATGAGCTGGATAGGCGTATGTGACGCAGAACAAGTACAGGAAGATTTCCCTTTTAGCGGCAACGTTGAAGGTAAAGAGATCGGCGTTTATTTAATCGACGGCGAATATTACGCGCTGGAAGACGTATGCCCGCACGCCTATGCGCTGCTGAGTCAGGGCTTTGTCGAGGACGGCAAAGTGGAATGCCCGCTGCACGAGGCGGTGTTCGACGTCAAAACCGGCCAGTGCCTGCACGGCCCCGGCGGCCGAAACCTCAACCGCTACCCGGTTCGGGTATTTGAAAACCAAATCCAGATTACTTTTGTCGAGGAGACCGTGGCATGAGCGACATCCTGAACTTCAACCCGGCGCTGCCCGAAAGCCGCCAGTTTACGCCCCCGGCAGAGGGCGGGAACGGCGCCATTCATAAACCGGGTGAGTATCAGAACCTGATCTGGCAGACCCGCAGCCGGGTGCCGGAAAACTGGGAAATGAGCCTTATCGCCACGCTGGAAGATCTCTTTGAGCAGGGCGTTGAAACCTTGCCGGAGCTGGTCAACGGGCTGAATGCGGTGCGCATGCATGACCAGCAGGGCGAGCCGTGGAGCGACGCCAGCTTCCAGGCATTCTTACAGGTTAACGGCTACTGAGGACGACGCGATGACAACTACCGTACAAAACTATCTCGATAAAGGTCTGCGTGGCCTCTGGTATCCGGTGCTGGCGAGCTGGGAAGTGCAGTCTGCGCCCGTGGGCATTACTCGTCTGGGCGAACAGATTGTGGTCTGGCGCAATAAAGATGGTCAGGTGCAGGCGCTGGAAGACCGCTGTCCGCACCGCGGTGCGCGTCTGTCGATGGGCTGGAACCTCGGTGACCGCATCGCCTGCTGGTATCACGGCGTGGAAGTGGCGGGAAACGGTGAAGTGAAAGACGTGCCCGCCGTGGACAAATGTCCGCTGGTCGGCCAGCAGTGCGTGCGCAGTTATCAGGTGCAGGAGGCGCACGGTGCCATCTTCCTGTGGTTTGGCGTCACCGCCGATCAGCAGCCGGACGAGCTGACCTTCCCGGATGAACTCGCCGACACGGAACATTTCAGTAACTTCCTCTGCACCGCAGCCTGGAAATGTAACTACCAGTACGCGCTGGAAAACGTGATGGATCCGATGCACGGTACGTATCTTCACTCCTCCTCGCACTCGATGGCGGAAGGGGATCGCAAGGCCGACATGGTTCTGCAGCCGACAAAGACCGGCTTTATCTTCGAGAAAAAAGGGCAGAGCGGCGTCAACTTCGACTGGGTGGAGCTGGGCAATAGTGGCACCTGCTGGATGCGACTCTCCATTCCCTATAAGAAGCGTTTCGGACCGGGTGGCCACTTCTTCATCGTTGGCATGGTGGTGCCGGAAGATAACGACAACTGCCGCGTCTTCTTCTGGCGTATCCGCCGCGTACAGGGCTGGCAGCGCGATATGTGGCGCTTCATGTACCGCAACCGTCTGGAAAAACTGCACTGGGAGGTACTGGAGCAGGACCGCGTGGTGCTGGAAAGCCTGGCGCCAAACGCCCGCGACCACGAATACCTGTACCAGCATGATGTCGGCCTCTCGCGCCTGCGCCGCATGATGCAAAAGGCCGCTAAAGAGCAACTGGCGATGCGTGAAGCGCAGCAGGGAGCGGCCTGATGAATGCGCTGCTGAGCGGAAAACGCATTGTGGTGACCGGCGCCGCGCGCGGGCTGGGCTATCACTTCGCCAGCGCCTGCGCGGAGCAGGGTGCCGCGGTGGTGATGTGCGACATTCTTGAAGGCGAGCTGGCCGAAAGCGCACACGCTCTGCGGGCACAGGGTTATACGATCGAATCGCACGTTATCGATCTCGCCGATCCGGCCTCCATTGAGCAGGTATTCAATGCGATTGGCGAGCAGGGGCAGATTGACGGGCTGGTAAATAACGCGGCGATGGCGACCGGCGTGGGCGGCAAAAACATGCTCGATTACGACCCGGATCTGTGGGACCGGGTAATGCGCGTCAACGTCAAAGGCACCTGGCTGGTGACGCGCGCCGCCGTGCCGCTGCTGCGCGATGGCGCAGGGATCGTGAACGTGGCGTCCGACACAGCACTTTGGGGTGCGCCGCGCCTGATGGCCTACGTCGCCAGCAAAGGGGCCGTGATTGCCATGACCCGCTCAATGGCGCGCGAGCTTGGTGAAAAGCGTATTCGAATCAACGCCATCGCGCCGGGGCTGACTCGCGTCGAGGCAACGGAATATGTTCCCGCCGAACGACACCAACTCTACGAAAACGGCCGGGCGTTAACGGGGGCACAGCAGCCGGAAGATGTCACCGGCAGCGTGGTCTGGCTGTTAAGCGATCTGTCGCGGTTTATCACCGGGCAGCTGATCCCGGTCAACGGCGGTTTTGTCTTTAACTAAGGTAGGGCGATGATGGCAAACGATCAGGAAGTGAAGTATCTGGTACCGGGGCTGGAGCGTGGCCTGCAGCTGCTGTTAGCCTTTGGCGAGCAGCATCGCGAACTGACCTTTGCCGAGCTGCACCGGCTGGTGGATATGCCGAAGGCCACCGCCTACCGCGTGGTGCAGACCCTGGAGTATATGGGCTTTCTGGAGCGCAACACCCGTACCAATACCTTCTCGCTCGGCATGAACGTGCTGCGTCTGGGCTTTGAGTACATCGCCTCGCTGGATGTGGCGCAGGTGGGTCAGCCGGTGATTGAACAGCTGCGCGACGTAAGCCAGTGCAGCAGCCATCTGGCGATCCGCGATGGGCGCGACATCATCTACATCGCCCGCGTCAGCGCCGCCGGGTCACGCATCAACCAGGTCAGCATTGGTACCCGTTTGCCGGTGCACTGCACCTCGCTTGGCCGCATGCTGTTGACCGATATTTCCCGCGCCGATTTCGAACAGCTGTTCCCGCAGGAGCGCCTGCCGGGCAACACGCCGGGTCAGCTTCACGATCGTGAAGCCCTGTGGCAGATGGTGCAGCAGGATAAAGCCCGCGGATACGTGATCGGTGAATCCTTCTTCCGCCACGGTATCTCCTCCATCGTTTATCCGGTGTTTGACCGAAGCCATCGCGTGGCGGCGGTAGTGAGCATTCTGGTGCCGTCGGAAGAGATCCCACAAGCCGACCGCGAGCGACTGCAAAACGAGGTTCGTCTGGCGGCGGACAAAATTTCTGGCTTCTTAGGGTATTTATCACAGGCCAGTTAAATCAATGAGTTAACGTCAGGCGCTTTGTTGCGTCGGGCATGTTTACGCCCAATTTGGGCCAGATGAGGCAACGAACGATGAGTGTAACCGGAATTGAAAAGCTGGAATTTGGCGTTGAAGACCTGACGCACTGTGCCAAATTTATGCGTGATTTTGGCCTGACGGGCGATGCCAGCGGCCAGCGTTTTACCACCCTGAGCGGCGCGCGCGTGGAACTAAACCCGATCGACAGCCCCGACCTGCCCCCGGCGTTTGAAGCGGGCAACACCCTGCGCCGCATGACGTGGGCGGTTGCCGCACAGTCCGATCTGGATGCGCTGCGTCCGAAGCTTGCGCAGCAGCCCGGCTTTCGCGAAGTGGGTGACGCCCTGGAGTGTCTTGACCCGAACGGCATGACGCTGCGTGTGCAGGTCAGCCAGCAGACTGAGGTGGAACTGAATGTTGAGCCGATCAACCAGTGGGGCGACGCTCGCCGTATCGACACCCCCAGCCCGGTTTACGATCGCGCCCAGCCCATTAACGTGGGGCACGTGGTGTTCTTCGTGGAGGAGCTAGCGGCGGTGGAGACATTTTACCGCGAGGTGCTCGGCTTCCAGGTCTCTGACCGCTACATCAACCGCGCCGTGTTTCTGCGCTGCGGCGTGCGCGGGGGTCATCACAACCTGTTCCTGCTGCAGCTGCCGAACCGCAAGCGCGGCCTGAACCACGTGGCCTTTACCGTGCGCGATATTCACGAAGTGATCGGCGGCGGGATTGCGATGAACAAAAACGCCTGGAGCACGTTTATCGGACCCGGCCGCCATCCGGTGTCGTCAGCCTACTTCTGGTACGTCAACAGCCCGACCGGCGGGGCGTTCGAGTATTACACCAATGACGACTACCTGACGGAAAACTGGCAGCCGCGCGAGCTGGAGCATTCGCTGGTCTCCTTTACCGAGTGGGCGGTGGAAGGCGGGATCGATCACGACACGCGCCGCCAGCAGAAAAAACCGGAGGTGGTATGACGTCGCGCATTGTCATTATTGGTGGCGGTCAGGCGGGAGGCTGGGCGGCGAAAACCCTGCGCGACGAGGGCTTTGACGGTGAGATCTGCGTGGTGGCGGAAGAGGCGTGGGATTTCTATGAACGTCCACCGCTGTCGAAAGCGGCTCTGCTGGAGACGGACGCGACGCTTCCGCGACTCTTTACTGAAGAGGCTCAGCAGGCGCTGAATCTGACCTGGTACCGTCCGCTGCGCGCGGAGCAGATTGACCGCAATGCGAAAACGGTGCGTTTGAGCAACGGCGAACATCTTAGTTACAACATACTTTTAATTGCCACCGGAGGGCGGGCGCGCTTGCCGGGCGAGGCATGGGCTGCGCATCCGCAGGTCTACACCCTCCGCCACTGGCAGGACGCGCAGCGCCTGAAACGTCGGCTTGCGGAAAGTCAAAAGCTGGCGATTGTGGGCGGCGGCTGGATAGGCCTGGAGATTGCCGCTTCTGCGCGCAAAAGCGGCGTCGCGGTCACCCTGTTCGAGCAGCAGCCTGCGCTGTGCATGCGCTCGGTGAGCGGCGAGGTATCGCAGCGCTTAGAGACCATTCACCGTGAGCAGGACGTGGAGATCCGAACCGGCTGCGGCGCGCTGGAGCTGGAGGACGATAACGGCCTGCCGGTCATTCACTGTGATGGCAAACGTGAAACCTTTGATGCGGTGGTGGTAGGGATCGGCGTCGATCTCAATCTGGAACTGGCGCGTGACGCGGGGCTGCAAACCGAACGCGGGATCGTGGTGGATGCGCAGGGCCGCACGTCGGATCCGTCCATCTTCGCTGCCGGGGATGTGGCACAGCATCATCATTACGGCCTTTGTATTCAGTCCTGGGCCTTCGCCCAGAATCAGGCAGTGGCGGCGGCAAAAGCGATGCTTAACCCCGATGCGGCAGGCTATGACGACGCGCCGTGGCTATGGTCGGATCAATACCAGCACAACATTCAGATCCTCGGCATTCCGCAGCCGGGCAGCCGCACCATAGTGCGTGAAGACGCGCTGTACTTCTCGCTGGACGAAAACGGGCGCCTGACGCAACTGGTGGCATTCAACGATGCGCGCACCGTCAAGCTGGCGAAGCGCTGGATGGCGGCCGGGCGGGATTTATCAGACGTGCCGCTCGCCGACCCAACTTTTTCACTGATGTCATTGCGATAGTTAACCCGCACCCGTAGGGGGAGACATGACCACATTAGACACTAACACCGCGCCCGTTGAGGCGAGCGGTGAGGGGACCCGCACGCCTGAAAAAGCGGTGCGCTGGGCCATCCCGCTGTCGCTGCTGGCCTGCGTGCTGCTGGCGTTTTTCGACAAAATCAGCATTGCCGCACTGTTTTCTGACGGCCACTTCCAGCAGGCGATGGGCATCGATTTTGACACCACGCGCCTCGGCATTCTGATGAGCGCCTTCCTGTTGAGCTACGGCTTTTCATCGGTCTTTCTCAGTGGGCTGGGGGACAAAATCGCCCCGCTGCGCCTGCTCACCGGGATGATGGTGGTGTGGTGCGTGCTGATGGTGGCGATGGGCTTTACCCATAACTACGCGCTGATGATCGTGCTGCGCATTCTGCTGGGCGTGGCGGAGGGGCCGCTGTTCCCGCTGGCCTTCGCCATTGTGCGCCACAACTTCCCACAGCATCTGCAGGCGCGCGCCACCATGCTGTGGCTGCTGGGCACGCCGGTAGGGGCGGCGATTGGCTTCCCGCTCTCACTCTGGCTGCTGAACACCTTCGGCTGGCAGAGCACCTTCTTCGTGATGGCGATGCTGACCGTACCGGTGCTGATCTTCGTGCGCGTCGGTCTGCGCGGGATCCGTCTGGAGGCGAAAAGCGATACGTCACAGACCTCCCGGGACGAACGCCGTGCTGCACGGCGCGAGCTGTTTGTCAGCCCGCACTTCTGGATCATCTGCATCTTTAACATCGCTTTCCTGACCTACCTGTGGGGCATTAACGGCTGGCTGCCGGGCTACCTGATCAAGGGGAAGGGCATTCATCTGGAGCATGCGGGCTGGCTGTCGTCGATGCCGTTCATCGCCATGCTGGCGGGGGAAGTGATTGGCGCATGGCTCTCTGACCGGGTCGATAAGCGCGCAGCGGCCTGCTTCATCTCCATGGCGGGGGCCGCTGTCGGGCTCACGGCCGTAATGCACCTCGATACCCCGCTGACCATCATTGCGGCGATGAGCTTCAGCACATTCATGTGGGGCACCGGGGCACCCAACATTTTCGCCCTGCTGGCAAAGGCCACCCATCCACGGGTGAGCGCCACGGCGGGCGGCATTTTCAACGGGCTGGGAAACTTTGCGGGCGCGCTGTCGCCAGCGGTGATGGGCGCGCTTATCGCCTTCACCCACAGCATGGATTCCGGGCTGATTTTTCTGGCGGTGATGGCGGCGGTGGGCTGCGTCCTGTTACTGCCGCTGCTGAGACGTTACTGAGGAGAGTGTCATGACTGATTCAACCGTAACCAACCCATCTGGCATCAAACCTGACCACCTGACGATGGAAGAGTGGGTCGAGTCCCGTATTGCGCGCTTTGAGGGCCGTAAATACGACTGGAACGCGCTGAAGTTCCAGGCCGATTTTGACCCGAAATACCGCCGCGCGCAGATGCGCTATATCGGCACCGGCGCTACCGGCGTGGCGAGCGACACCAACACCGTACAGGCGGAGCATTTTACCTTTTCCACCATGGTACTGCCGTCGAAGTGCGAAGGGCCGCTGCACCTGCACGACGATGTGGAAGAGGTGTTCTTCATGCTCAAAGGGCAGATCACGCTGATGATCCAGGACGGCGATAACTACACCGAAACCGTGCTGCGCGAGCGTGACCTGATCTCCGTGCCGCCGGGGATCTATCGCGGGCTGTTTAACCACGGCGAAGAAGAGGCGCTGATGTGCGTCATGCTGGGCACCAACAAGCCGGAAATTCCGACCTACCCGGCGGACCATCCGCTCTCGAAAGTGAAGCGGAACTAAGGGGGCATGATGACGGGTTTTCGTGAACAGGGAAGCGGCATTCCGCTGATGCTGCTGCACGGGATCAGCTCTGGCGCAGCCTCCTGGCACAAGCAGATGGCGCTGAACGGTTTTCGCGTGCTGGCGTGGGACATGCCCGGTTATGGCGAAAGCCCGATGCTGGCCGCGGAACGGGCGAACGCGGGGGATTACGCCGACGCGCTGGCGGCGATGCTTGACCGGGCTGGCGTGTGGCAGGCGGTGCTGGTGGGCCATTCACTCGGGGCACTGGTTGCCAGCGCCTTTGCGGCGAAATATCCGGATCGTGTGCTGCATCTGGTGCTGGCGGACGCCGCGCAAGGTTACGGCCAGGCCGCGCCGGAGCAGCGCGAGCAGGTCTGGCGCAGTCGCGAGCAGCAGATGGCACTCGGCGGCGAAATCCTCGCGCAGACCCGCGCCGCAAAACTGCTGCGTCCCGGCGCGCGTGAAGAGGATATCGCCACCGTGGCAGCGGGCATGCGCAGGCTTCGCCCCGAGGGCTACCTCGCCGCCGCGTGGATGCTGGCGCACGACGATATTCATGGCTGGCTGAAGCGCTATTCAGGCAACTTTGAAGTGTGGTGCGGCGAGCAGGATGCGATCACGCAACCCGAGCTGGTGCAGGGGCTGGCGCTGCGCTACGGCATGCCGTTTATCGCCATTGCCCAGGCGGGACATGCCAGCTATCTCGATAACGACGCCTTTTTTAACCAACAGCTTTTACGTATTAACGAAGAGGTGCGCGATGAATGCACAAATTGACGGACGCGTAGCGGTCGTCACCGGCGGTTCTTCTGGTATTGGCTTTGAAACGCTACGCCTGCTGCTGGGCGAGGGGGCAAAAGTGGCCTTCTGTGGCCGCGATCCGGATCGCCTCGCCAGCGCCCATGCCGCGCTGCATAACGAATACCCCGACGGGGAGGTTTTCTCTTATCGCTGCGACGTGCTGAACGCTGACGAGATGCAGGCCTTCGCGGATGCCGTTCAGGTGCGCTTTGGTGCCGTGGACATGCTGATCAACAACGCCGGGCAGGGATACGTGGCGCACTTCCATGACACCCCGCGCGAGGCGTGGCTGCATGAAGCTGAACTCAAACTGTTTGGCGTGATCAACCCGGTGCAGGCGTTTCAGCCTTTGCTGGAGCAGTCCGATATCGCTTCCATCACCTGCGTGAACTCCCTGCTGGCGCTGCAGCCGGAGGAGCACATGATTGCCACCTCTGCCGCCCGCGCTGCGCTGTTGAATATGACGCTGACGCTCTCAAAAGAGCTGGTGGGCAAAGGCATCCGCGTGAATTCGATATTGCTTGGCATGGTGGAGTCCGGGCAGTGGCAGCGTCGCTTTGAAAACCGGACAGACAAAAGCCAGAGCTGGCCGGAGTGGACGGCGGAGATCGCCCGCAAACGCGGTATTCCGATGGCGCGCCTCGGCAAGCCGCAGGAGCCCGCGCAGGCGCTGCTGTTCCTCGCCTCGCCGCTGGCTTCGTTTACCACCGGTGCGGCACTGGACGTTTCCGGCGGCTTTTGCCGCCATCTGTAAGGACACATCATGAAAAAGATTATGTTGATTGGTTTTGGCGCCATGGCGCAGGCGGTGATTGAGCGCCTGCCCGCTGGCGTGGCTATCGGCTGGATTGTGGCGCGCGAGGCCCATCATGCGGCGATTCACGCGCAGTTTGGTGATGCGGTAGTGGCATTGACCTCACCGCTGGAATGCGCGCAAACGCCCGACCTGGTGCTGGAGTGCGCCAGCCAGCAGGCGGTAGCGCAGTACGGTGAGGATATTTTACGTCGCGGCTGGCATCTGGCGGTTATTTCGACCGGCGCACTGGCGGACAGCGCGCTCGAACAGCGCCTGCTCAACGCCGGCGGCAGACTGACGCTGCTCTCCGGGGCGGTAGCCGGTATCGACGGGCTGGCGGCGGCGAAAGAGGGCGGGCTGGCGCGCGTGACCTACCAGTCGCGTAAAAGCCCGGCCAGCTGGCGCGGCAGCTATGCCGAGCAGCTTATCGATCTTAATTCGGTATCTGCTGCGCAGGTCTTTTTTGAAGGCAGCGCCCGCGAGGCGGCACGACTGTTTCCGGCCAACGCCAACGTGGCGGCCACCGTGGCACTCGGCGGCGTGGGAATGGACGACACGCGCGTACAGCTGATGGTCGACCCGTCAACGAAACGTAACACCCACACGCTGCACGTTGAAGGCGCGTTTGGTGAATTCCATCTGGAGCTAAGCGGCCTGCCGCTTGCCTCTAACCCGAAAACCTCCACCCTGGCGGCACTCAGCGCGGTACGCGCCTGCCGCGAGCTGGCCATGAGCTGAGGAGTGACGATGGACGATCTGAAGATATTTATCGGCGGCCAGTGGCGACACGGTGGCGGCAACCCGATGCAGAGCTATTTCCCGGCAGACGGGTCGATCAACGCGACGTTGAATGCGGCCAGTCCCGACGATCTGCATGACGCGATCGAGGCCGGCGAGCGCGCGTGGCGCGATCCCGCCTGGCGCCACAGCCTGCCGCATACACGGGCGAAGATCCTGCACAAGGTGGCAGATCTCATTGAATCCCGCGTCGACGAGCTGGCGCAGATGCAGAGCCGCGATAACGGCAAGCCGCTGGCGGAGGCCCGCGGGCTGGTAATAAGCGCGGCGGGAACGGCGCGCTACTTTGCCGCCGCCTGCGAGCTGCTGGAAGGGGAACTTCCGACGCCGCGCCAGCCGGATTTACTGACCCTGAGCCGCTATGAGCCGCTCGGCGTGGTGGCGGCCATCACGCCGTGGAACTCGCCGATTGCCAGCGAGATGCAGAAGGTCGCTCCGGCCATTGCCGCGGGTAACGCGGTGATCCTCAAGCCCGCCGAAGCCACGCCGCTGATGGCGCTGGAGCTGGCGCGGATATTTGAACAGGCCGGGCTGCCCGCCGGGCTGCTGAGCGTGCTACCGGGCAAAGGCTCGGTGATTGGCGACGCGCTGGCACGCCACCCTAAGGTACGCAAAATTTCCTTTACCGGCGGTACCACCACGGGCCGTCACCTGGCCCACGTGGCGGCGGAAAAACTGATCCCGGCATCGCTGGAGCTGGGCGGAAAATCGCCGACTATCGTGCTGGAGGATGCGGATATCGAGCAGGCCGCGCGCGGGATCTGCTACGGCATTTTCAGCTCGGCGGGGCAGGCGTGCATCGCCGGTTCACGGCTGTTTATCCACGAGAGCCTTTACGCCCCGCTGATGGCGCGGCTGCTGGAGTTAACCCGCGGTCTGCGCGTCGGACATCCGTTTACCGACGGTGTCCACGTTGGGCCGCTGATCAATGAAAAACATCGTCAGAGCGTACAGGCGTACGTTGAGCTGGCAAAGCGTGAAGGGGGCCGCGTGCTGTGCGGTGGGGAGATCCCGGCCGATCCCACGCTGGCAAGCGGCAGCTTCTTCCTGCCAACGATTATCGAAGGGCTGAGCAACAGCGCCCGTGTCTGCCAGGAGGAGATCTTTGGCCCGGTGCTGGTGGCGATGCCGTTTCGCGATGAAACCTCGCTTATCCGCGAGGCCAACGACTCGGTTTACGGCCTGGCCGCCGGGATCTGGACACGCGATACCGGACGCGCGCTGCGCTTAAGCGAACAGCTTGAGGCCGGCACGGTGTGGATCAACACCTACAAAGTGTTTGCGATTTCGACCCCGTTCGGGGGCTTTAAAGAGAGCGGTCTGGGCCGCGAGAAGGGCATTCAGGGGCTGAAAGCCTGGATGCAGCAAAAGAGCATTTATCTGGCGACGGGTAACAGCGTCAACCACTGGTGCGACTGAGAAAGGGTGAGCAATGAGCGAAATGATAACCGTCGGCGACGCCATCGCCAGAACGCTGGAGCAGTATCAGGTTGAGGCCATCTACGGCGTCATCTCCATTCACAACCTGCCCATCGCGGATGCAGTAGGGCAGCGCGGCAACATCCGCTTTGTACCGGCACGCGGCGAAGCGGGGTCTGTCACCATGGCTGATGCCCATGGACGTTTTTCCGGCCTTGGCGTGGCGCTGACCAGCACCGGCGCGGGCGCGGGTAACGCCGTAGGCGCGCTGGTGGAGGCGATGAACGCCTGCACGCCGCTGCTGCACCTGACCGGGCAGGTAGAAAAAGCCTGGCTGGATGCCGACACCGGGTTTATCCATGAAACCCGCGACCAGCTGACTTTCCTGAAGGCCAGCTCAAAACGGGCGTATCGCATCAGCAACGCCAGTCAGGCGATAGCGATTTTGCATAAAGCGATTCAGGAGGCGCAGACGCCGCCGTGCGGGCCGGTCTCCGTGGAGATCCCGATTGATATTCAGGGGGCGAAAATTCCGCTGTCGCTGGTGACCGCTCCGGTGAAACCGGCGTCGGTTTCGCCGGTAGATGTCGGGAGTGTTAATGCGCTTTGGGCGCAACTCAAGCAGGCGAAACAGCCGCTGCTGTGGCTGGGTGGCGGTGCGCTGGGCTGCGCGGACGCAGTGAAAAAGCTGGCGGATGCAGGTATCACCGTGATCTCCAGTACTCACGCGCGCGGCGTGCTGCCGGACAGCCATCGCGCCAGCCTGCGGGCATTCCACAACTCGCCATCGGTTGAAGCGCTGATCGCGCAGTGTGACTTTACGCTGATCGCCGGTTCACGTCTGCGCAGCAATGAGACCCGTTCATGGACGCTCGAGCTGCCTTCTCCGCGCGTACAGATCGATATCGACCCGGCGGCGGCAAGCCGTAACTATCTGATGGATAACACGCTGGTAGCCGACTGCTCAGCGTTGCTGAGCGCGCTGGCTGAAAAAGCACAGGGGCGTGAATGGGGGAATGCTCAGTGGGATGGTCTGGTTCAGGAGGCGGTGACACAGGCAGAACGTGGGCTGCGTGAACAGTGCGGCGTCTATGCGCAACTCAACGATGCCATAGAGAAAGCGCTACCTGAAGATGGTCTGCTGGTGCGCGATATTACCGTTTCCGGTAGCTTGTGGGGCAGCCGACTGTTCCGCGCCAGGGGGCCGCTGATGAATATTCACTCTCTGGCCGGGGCAATTGGCATGGGCCTGCCGATGGCGATTGGCACCGCGATTGCCAACCCACAGCGCAAAGTGGTGGGGTTGGTGGGGGACGGCGGTCTGAGCCTGAATCTGGGCGAACTGGCGACACTGGCGCAGGAGAAGGCCAACGTGACGTTGCTTATCATGAATGACGGCGGCTACGGCGTTATGCGCGGTATACAGGACAAGTATTTCGGTGGCCGTCAGTACTATAACGAGCTGCATACGCCGGACTTTACCCTGTTGTCACAGGCGATTGGCCTGCAGGCATGGAGCGTTGAGCGGGCAGAGGATTTTGATGCGGTGATGACGGAAGCGCTGGCGATGCCGGGACCGTCGGTAGTGGAAGTGCGGATGGGACAAATTGGCGCGCTGAAGTTTGCCGGGCCGCCGCAGAAGACGCTTTACTAGCTGTTTTTCCCTCACCCCGGCCCTCTCCCAAAGGGAGAGGGTGATGGCGTTCCCTCTCCCTTTGGGAGAGGGGTAGGGTGAGGGGACAAACTCAGAACACGTTAAACGGGTATTCCACATAAGCGCGGATCTCATCCCCGCCCACGTTGTAATCGCTGGCGTTGCTGGAGACGCGCAGTACGGAATAACGCAGTTTCAGCTTCAGATCTTTCGCCGGGCCGTCCTGCACCTGATACTGGATCTGGTTAAACCATTCATGCTCTTTGCCGTTACTGGTTTCAGCGGTTTTAATGTTGTCGCCACGCACGTAGGCGGTGGTCCAGCTCAGACCCGGCAAACCGAGACCACCAAAGTCCAGCCCGTAAGACGCCTGCCATGAACGTTCGTCTTCACCATTAAAATCAGACCAGTAGGAGTTCGCCAGCCAGATGGTGTTGCCGCCGTCACCAACACCGCCCTGGTCGCGGTAGCCGCCATAGTTGTAGCCGGTGCTTCCGCTGCTCTGCTGGTACGCCACTTTGAACGTATGGATATCCCAGATGTAGCTCGCCGCCAGGCTCCAGATGGTGTTGCTGCGGCCCGTGTCGAGGCTGTCTGCGTAGCCCTGATCCAGACGCGAGTTGTAGCCGTTAAAATCGAGTACCAGCTGCTGGCCAGTGCTGAACGGCTGTTTGAAATTCATGCCCAGATATTGCTTGTTCATCACCTCTTCATTATGGGAGGCGTACAGCGCGCCGCTGAACTGGTCATTGAACTGGTAGCTCGCCCCGCCGAAGGAGAAGCCCTTGAGGCCGCTGTCGTGGCGATCGTCACTTTTACGCTGCTCGTCGGTGAAATAACCGGCGTTGATTTCCAGACCGTCGATCTCTTTAGAAGTCAGCATGGTGCCGGTGTAGCTTTCAAACAGCAGGCGGGAGCTGTCGGCGTTAATGATTGGCAGCTCGGGACGCTGATTACCGTAGCTGAGTACGGTATTCGAGATGCGCATTTTGGCAGTCGCGCCAAATTTCGCCAGATCGGATTTTGCGCGTCCGTCGTCTTCCTGTTTAAAGAAGTCAATGCCACCTGCGCCGCTCTTACCGCGGCCACCGTCCAGACGCACGCCATACTGCGCAATGCCGTCCACGCCAAAGCCAACCACTCCTTCGGTATAACCTGATTCAAAGGTGGCGATGATACCCTGACCCCATTCTGCTTTATCCTGCTGGCCCTGATGATAATCACGGCTGATATACGCATTGCGTAAAAACAGATCTAAATGGCTGTCATTAATAAAACCCTGGCTGTCTGATTGTTGGCTTGCAACGGCAGGTAATGTGACAAATATGCTTAACGCAACTAACGATAATTCTTTTTTCACGGAGGGAACGTCTCTGTCTTAATATATTAATTTGAATTACTGCGGATTCGATAATTACCCGAAAAGTAACCGATTGCAATAATTATGTGACCAGGCATTTCAATGGTGAAGGGCAGGTGTGACGGGGCTTTTGTGGGTGTTACCGATATGTGCGGTTAAGTTAGCAATTCATGCGAAATAAAAAGGAGGCAAATTTGCCTCCTTCCAAAATTATTTAATTCCGTCTGCGGCCATACGGTCGCGAATATGTTGTGCACGCGCTTCTGAGGCCGGGTGATCATCAAACATGGAGCTTTGACGTCCGGCTTCCAGTTTAGCCAGCTTTTCAAAACTGGTGGCTAAACCTGCTGGATTGATACCGCGTTTGCGCAACAGATCGTAGGAGTAGTCATCCGCTTCGGACTCCTGACGTTGAGAGAACTGGGAGTTAACCAGCTTTTCGCCCACATCGCCAAGCTGTGACTGGGACAGGCTGCCCACAATACCGCCCGCAGAAGCCGCCGCCGCGCGGATGGCGTTAGTGCCTAAGGCGACCTGCATCCCTTTCTTCACGTGGCCGAGGGCAACGTGGCCCATTTCATGGCCGATCACCGCTTCCACTTCGTTGTCGGTCATCATGTCCATTAACCCGCTGTAAACGCGGATACAGCCGTTCGCCATGGCAAAGGCGTTCACGTCTTTCGCGACGTACACTTTATAGTTCACCGGCTGACCGTTAATGTTATCGCCAAGCGCAGAGGCAATTTTATTCAGACGCTGCGTGTAGGGACTGTTGGCCGGGGCAATCGTAGCCTTTCCATCCATATCTTTACAGGCCTGGTCGCTCAGGGCTTTAACCTGCGCGTCGCTCAGGGAATAGGCCTGAAAAGCTTCTGCGCCTGAGGACATCAGGCCGTTAGAATCCATATTCTGACAACCGCTCAGCAGGAACGTTGTACCCAGGGCCAGCACTAATGCACGCATTTTCATGAGGTTGCTTCCGTACTCGTTAATCTGAATAAAATCCGAAAAGTACACCGACAGCGAAGCCGGGGTCGGGCTAAGTATAAGGAATATCGACGGGCCCGGGCGAGCAGATTGCGCAACATGCGAGCATGATCCAGAGATTTCTTAAGCGGCAAAAGAATGCTCCATGTACATGGCATGCCGCTTGGGTTACATTGTTGGCACTTTTTTCCGGCGTAGCCCAAAACGCGCTGTCGTCAAGGGCATGGCCTTTAACAGTCCGATCTGGAGTTAAAATGTCCTCACGTAAAGAGCTTGCTAATGCTATTCGTGCGCTGAGCATGGACGCAGTACAGAAAGCCAAATCTGGCCACCCAGGGGCCCCTATGGGTATGGCTGATATCGCCGAAGTCCTGTGGCGTGATTTCCTGAACCACAACCCGCAGAACCCGGCATGGGCTGACCGCGACCGTTTCGTGCTGTCTAACGGCCACGGCTCAATGCTGATCTACAGCCTGCTGCACCTCACTGGCTACGATCTGCCTATCGAAGAGCTGAAAAACTTCCGTCAGCTGCACTCCAAAACTCCGGGTCACCCGGAAGTGGGTTACACCGCAGGTGTTGAAACCACGACCGGCCCACTGGGTCAGGGTATTGCGAACGCGGTGGGTATGGCGATTGCTGAGAAGACCCTGGCGGCGCAGTTCAACCGTCCTGGTCACGACATTGTTGACCACTTCACCTACGCGTTCATGGGCGACGGCTGCATGATGGAAGGCATTTCTCACGAAGTGTGTTCCCTGGCAGGTACCCTGAAGCTGGGCAAACTGGTTGCGTTCTACGACGACAACGGTATCTCCATCGACGGTCATGTTGAAGGCTGGTTCACTGATGACACTGCGGCACGTTTCGAAGCCTACGGCTGGCACGTTGTGCGTGGCGTTGATGGCCACGATGCTGACTCGATTAAACGTGCAGTAGAAGAAGCGCGTGCGGTCACTGACAAACCATCCCTGCTGATGTGCAAAACCATCATCGGCTTCGGTTCTCCGAACAAAGCGGGCACCCACGATTCCCACGGTGCGCCACTGGGCGACGCGGAAATCGCGCTGACCCGTGAAGCGTTGGGCTGGAAACACCCTGCATTCGAAATCCCATCTGAAATCTATGCCCAGTGGGATGCCAAAGAAGCGGGTCAGGCGAAAGAAGCGGCCTGGAACGACAAGTTCGCGGCTTACGCTAAAGCCTTCCCACAGGAAGCGGCTGAATTCACCCGTCGTATGAAAGGTGAAATGCCGTCTGACTTCGACACAAAAGCGAACGAGTTCATCGCTAAGCTGCAGGCGAACCCATCTAAAATCGCCAGCCGTAAAGCGTCTCAGAATGCGATCGAAGCGTTCGGTCCATGGCTTCCAGAATTCCTCGGCGGCTCCGCTGACCTGGCACCGTCTAACCTGACCCTGTGGTCTGGCTCTAAGCCAATCAACGAAGATGCGGCCGGTAACTACATCCATTATGGTGTACGTGAATTCGGTATGACCGCTATCGCGAACGGTATCTCCCTGCACGGTGGTTTCCTGCCGTACACCTCTACCTTCCTGATGTTCGTGGAATATGCCCGTAACGCCGTGCGTATGGCTGCGCTGATGAAACAGCGTCAGGTGATGGTTTATACCCACGACTCCATTGGTCTGGGCGAAGATGGTCCAACTCACCAGCCGGTAGAGCAGGTTGCTTCTCTGCGTGTCACCCCGAACATGAGCACATGGCGTCCATGTGACCAGGTGGAATCTGCAGTGGCATGGAAATACGGCGTTGAGCGTCAGGACGGTCCAACCGCGCTGATCCTCTCCCGTCAGAACCTGGCGCAGCAGGATCGTACCGAAGAGCAGCTGGCGAACATCGCCCGCGGTGGCTACGTGCTGAAGGATTGCGCGGGACAGCCAGAGCTGATCTTCATCGCAACCGGTTCTGAAGTTGAGCTGGCTGTTGCAGCCTGGGACAAACTGACTGCCGAAGGCGTTAAAGCGCGCGTGGTTTCCATGCCGTCTACCGATGCGTTCGACAAGCAGGATGCTGCTTACCGTGAATCCGTACTGCCTAAAGCCGTTTCCGCACGCGTGGCGGTTGAAGCGGGTATCGCTGACTACTGGTTCAAATACGTGGGCCTGAACGGTGCTATCGTCGGTATGACCACCTTCGGTGAATCTGCTCCGGCAGAGCAGCTGTTCGAAGAGTTCGGCTTCACCGTTGAGAACGTTGTCGCTAAGGCGAAAGAACTGCTGTAATTGCCGTTTTGCCCGGTGGCGCTTACGCTTACCGGGCCTACAAATGGCTCGAAAGTAGGCCGGGTAAGCGCTAGCGCGCCACCCGGCTTTTTTGTAAGCATTATTCCACCTAAAATGTGACGCAAGTCATATAGCTCGCTTATTCATCTGGACAGACATTCCTTTTATTCCCCGATTCGCTTATTCTTGCTGAAGCGTTTCAGTCGATTAAATGTTCGACAATTGACCAATCAATCGCAGTTTGTGATAGCAAAGATTCCCCTTCGGGCGTAGCTGGATTACTCTTTCAGCCACCTCGAACTCAGGGATAGCTTTGCAGGAGATCTATGACCGTACGCGTAGCGATTAATGGCTTCGGTCGCATCGGGCGCAACGTGGTTCGTGCTTTATATGAATCCGGGCGTCGGGCGGAAATTACCGTGGTGGCAATCAATGAACTGGCGGATGCTGCGGGCATGGCGCATTTATTGAAATATGACACCAGCCACGGACGCTTTGCCTGGGACGTGCGCCAGGAAAGGGATCAGCTGTTTGTCGGTGACGATACGATCCGCGTACTGCATGAGCGCAGTATTGCCGCGCTACCGTGGCGTGAACTGGGTGTGGATGTGGTGCTTGACTGTACCGGCGTATATGGCAACCGCGAACACGGCGAAGCGCATCTCACCGCCGGCGCGAAAAAAGTCCTGTTCTCTCATCCCGGCAGTAACGACCTCGACGCAACGGTCGTTTTCGGCGTCAATCAGCATGAGCTGCAAGCCGAACACCGTATTGTCTCCAACGCCTCCTGTACCACCAACTGCATTATTCCGGTCATTAAACTGTTAGACGATGCATATGGCATTGAATCCGGCACCGTGACCACGATTCACTCCGCCATGCACGATCAGCAGGTCATCGACGCCTACCACCCGGATTTACGACGCACGCGTGCTGCGAGCCAGTCAATCATCCCGGTGGACACAAAACTGGCTGCCGGGATCACCCGAATTTTCCCGCAGTTTAATGACCGTTTTGAAGCGATTGCCGTGCGTGTACCGACGATAAACGTCACCGCAATTGACCTCAGCGTGACGGTAAAAAAACCGGTAAAAGCCTGTGAAGTCAACCTGTTGCTGCAAAAAGCGGCACAGGGGGCATTTCATGGTATAGTTGACTATACGGAATTACCGTTGGTCTCAGTGGATTTTAACCACGACCCGCACAGCGCCATTGTTGATGGCACGCAAACGCGCGTCAGTGGCGCACACCTTATCAAGACGCTGGTCTGGTGTGATAACGAATGGGGCTTTGCTAACCGAATGCTCGACACCACGTTAGCAATGGCCGCTAAAGGTTTCAGGTAAGACGCATCGTGCGTCTGCAAAACTTTAAGAATCAACGAGAGGATTCACCATGTCTGTAATTAAGATGACCGATCTGGATCTGGCTGGTAAACGCGTTTTCATCCGTGCGGATCTGAACGTGCCAGTTAAAGATGGCAAAGTGACCAGTGACGCGCGTATCCGTGCATCTCTGCCAACCATCGAACTGGCTCTGAAGCAGGGTGCGAAAGTGATGGTGACCTCCCACCTGGGTCGTCCAACTGAAGGCGAGTACAACGAAGAGTTCTCTCTGCTGCCGGTTGTTAATTACCTGAAAGACAAACTGTCCAGCCCGGTTCGCCTGGTGAAAGATTACCTGGATGGCGTGGAAGTGGCTGCCGGTGAGCTGGTGGTGCTGGAAAACGTTCGCTTCAACAAAGGCGAGAAGAAAGACGACGAAGCACTCTCCAAAAAATACGCGGCGCTGTGCGACGTATTCGTAATGGATGCATTCGGTACTGCACACCGTGCGCAGGCGTCTACCCACGGTATCGGTAAATTCGCAGACGTTGCGTGCGCTGGTCCTCTGCTGGCTGCGGAACTGGATGCGCTGGGTAAAGCACTGAAAGAGCCTGCTCGTCCAATGGTTGCCATCGTGGGTGGTTCTAAAGTTTCTACCAAACTGACAGTTCTGGATTCCCTGTCTAAAATCGCTGACCAGCTGATCGTTGGCGGTGGTATCGCGAACACCTTCGTTGCCGCTCAGGGCCACAACGTGGGTAAATCCCTGTATGAAGCAGACCTGGTTGACGAAGCCAAACGCCTGCTGGGTACCTGTGATATCCCGGTTCCGACCGATGTTCGCGTTGCCACTGAGTTCTCCGAAACGGCGACTGCTACCCTGAAATCTGTAAACGACATCAAAGATGAAGAGCAGATTCTGGACCTGGGCGACGTTTCTGCACAGAAACTGGCTGAAATCCTGAAAAACGCAAAAACTATCCTGTGGAACGGTCCTGTTGGCGTGTTCGAATTCCCGAACTTCCGTAAAGGGACTGAAATTGTTGCTAACGCTATCGCAGACAGCGAAGCATTCTCTATCGCAGGCGGTGGTGACACCCTGGCAGCAATCGACTTGTTCGGTATCGCTGACAAAATCTCCTACATCTCCACTGGTGGCGGCGCATTCCTCGAATTCGTGGAAGGCAAAGTTCTGCCAGCAGTAGCAATGCTCGAAGAGCGCGCTAAGAAGTAAGCCATTCAAGGGCAGGGAAACCTGCCCAATTTTCAGCGCGCTTTAAGAGCTCGCACCTTTTCTAACGGCCGAAGATACAGGACTAAGCAACATGTCTAAAATTTTTGATTTCGTAAAACCTGGCGTGATCACTGGTGATGACGTTCAGAAAGTGTTCCAGGTAGCTAAAGAAAACAACTTTGCTCTGCCAGCAGTTAACTGCGTGGGTACTGACTCCATCAACGCCGTACTGGAAACCGCTGCAAAAGTTAAAGCACCGGTTATCGTACAGTTCTCTAACGGCGGCGCTGCGTTCATCGCAGGTAAAGGCGTGAAAACTGACATTCCTCAGGGTGCTGCAATCCTGGGCGCTATCTCTGGTGCGCACCACGTACACCAGATGGCTGAACACTACGGTGTTCCAGTTATCCTGCACACTGACCACTGCGCGAAGAAACTGCTGCCGTGGATCGACGGTCTGCTGGACGCGGGTGAAAAACACTTCGCGGCTACCGGTAAGCCACTGTTCTCTTCTCACATGATCGACCTGTCTGAAGAGTCTCTGGAAGAGAACATCGAGATCTGCTCCAAATACCTGGCGCGCATGTCCAAAATGGGCATGACCCTGGAAATCGAACTGGGTTGCACCGGCGGTGAAGAAGACGGCGTGGACAACAGCCACATGGACGCTTCTGCTCTGTACACTCAGCCAGAAGACGTTGATTACGCTTACACCGAGCTGAGCAAAATCAGCCCACGCTTCACCATTGCAGCGTCCTTCGGTAACGTACACGGCGTTTACAAACCAGGTAACGTGGTTCTGACCCCAACCATCCTGCGTGACTCTCAGGAATACGTGTCCAGGAAACACAACCTGCCGCACAACAGCCTGAACTTCGTCTTCCACGGCGGTTCCGGTTCTTCTGCTCAGGAAATCAAAGACTCCGTAAGCTACGGCGTAGTGAAAATGAACATCGATACCGACACCCAGTGGGCAACCTGGGACGGTATCCTGCAGTACTACAAAGCGAACGAAGCTTACCTGCAGGGCCAGCTGGGCAACCCGAAAGGCGAAGACCAGCCGAACAAGAAATACTACGATCCACGCGTATGGCTGCGCGCAGCGCAGACGTCCATGGTGACCCGTCTGGAGCAGGCATTCAAAGAGCTGAACGCGATCGACGTTCTGTAATTTGAGCTGCTGACAGCATCAGGAGGCCCGCAAACGCGGGCCTTTTTTTATGCTTTTTCAAGACCCTGTCAGACCGGTTTTTGTGATCTGTTTGGCAAAACTTGCGCTTTTTGTTTACCCTTTACGGACCTGCCTGTCTCCATGAGGGATGGATTTGTGTTTTGGTTTAACAAAAGGAAGAATAAATGGAACAACTCGATGTTGTAGACAGCATCAATAACGCCGGTAACTGGCTGGTGCGCAACCAGGCGCTGCTGCTGAGCTACGCCGTGAATATCGTCGCGGCGATTGCCATCATCATCGTCGGGATGATCGTGGCGCGTATTGTATCGAATGCGGTCAACCGGGTGATGGTAGCGCGACACATTGACGCTACGGTGGCTGACTTTCTCTCTGCGCTGGTGCGCTATGGCATCATCGCGTTTACGCTGATTGCTGCACTGGGGCGCGTGGGGGTACAAACGGCATCGGTGATCGCCGTGCTTGGTGCCGCGGGTCTGGCTATTGGTCTGGCGTTACAGGGCTCGCTCTCGAACCTGGCGGCAGGCGTACTGCTGGTCACCTTCCGTCCATTCCGTTCCGGTGAGTATGTTGATCTGGGCGGCATTGCCGGTACCGTACTGCAGGTACAAATTTTCTCTACCACTCTGCGTACCGTTGACGGGCGTATCGTGGTGGTCCCGAACGGGAAAATCATCGCGGGCAACATTATTAACTTTTCTCGCGAGCCGGTGCGCCGTAACGAGTTAATTATCAGCGTGGCGTATGATTCCGATATTGATCAGGTGAAATCGCTGATTGCTAACATCATCGCCTCCGACGATCGCATTCTGAAGGACAAAGAGCAGACCGTGCGCCTGCACGAGCTGGGTGCTTCCTCTATAAACTTCGTGGTGCGTATCTGGAGCAAAAGCAGCGATCTGCAAAACGTGTACTGGGACGTGCTGGAGCGCATTAAGCGCGAGTTTGACGCTAACGGCATCAGCTTCCCGTATCCGCAGATGGACGTAAACGTCAAAAAAGTAAAAGAAGCCGAATAACGTCTCCCGTAGGCCCGGTAAGCGCTAGCGCCACCGGGCTTTTATTTTATTAGCTATGCTAATACCCAATTAATATTATCAATTTCCTCTAATGTTCTTCTCGCAGTATAGTCTGCTCCAAAGACAATTCTGCGAGATAAATGTCATGTTATCGTATTATTTTCAGGGGCTTGCGTTAGGCGCAGCCATGATCCTTCCCCTCGGTCCGCAAAATGCGTTTGTCATGAACCAGGGGATTCGCCGCCAGTATCATCTGATGATTGCCCTGCTGTGCGCGGTAAGCGATTTACTGCTGATTTGTGCCGGGATTTTTGGCGGGAGTGCGCTGCTGATGCAGTCACCCTGGCTGCTGGCGCTGGTGACCTGGGGCGGGGTCGCCTTCCTGCTGTGGTACGGATTCGGTGCGTTAAAAACGGCAATGAGCAGTAACCTGGAGCTGGCGAGCGCCGAAGTGATGAAGCAGGGGCGCTGGAAGATCATCGTCACCATGCTGGCGGTAACGTGGCTTAACCCGCACGTCTATCTCGACACGTTTGTGGTGCTCGGGAGCCTGGGTGGGCAACTGGACGTTGAGCCGAAGCGCTGGTTTGCCCTGGGCACGGTGAGCGCCTCCTTCCTCTGGTTCTTTGGCCTCGCCATTCTGGCGGCGTGGCTGGCACCCCGTTTGCGTACCGCCAAAGCCCAGCGGATCATCAACACGCTGGTGGGCGTGGTGATGTGGGTCATTGCCTTTCAGCTGGCGAAAGAGGGGATTCATCATGTTCAGGGATTGTTCAACTAAGCGTTGTCTTATGGACAACTGAGCAGGACCCGCTAAGCTTGCTGGCATGCGCCCTGTTGTTAGGGCACTCTTCGCAACATGGAGGAATGACAGTGAAGTTTAACGTGATGGCCCTGGCGGCATTAGTAAGTTTGGGTGCGGTGTCTGTTCAGGCGAATGAATTGCCAAATGGTCCGCACATCGTCACTTCCGGCACCGCCAGCGTGGATGCGGTACCGGATGTTGCGACGCTGGCAATTGAAGTCAACGTGGCCGCGAAGGATGCCGCTTCCGCCAAGAAGCAGGCTGACGATCGTGTTGCGCAATATCTCTCTTTCCTGGAGCAGAACGGTGTTGCCAAAAAAGACATCAGCTCTGCGAACCTGCGTACTCAGCCCGATTACGACTACCAGAACGGCAAAAGTATCCTGAAAGGCTATCGCGCGGTGCGTAGCGTTGAGGTGACCGTCCGCCAGCTGGATAAGCTGAACTCCCTTCTGGATGGCGCGCTGAAGGCGGGTCTGAACGAAATTCGTTCCGTCTCACTGGGCGTTGCGCAACCGGAGAAATACAAAGACGAAGCGCGTAAAGCGGCAATTGACGATGCGATGCATCAGGCGCAGCAGCTGGCCGCTGGCTTTAAGAGTAAGCTCGGCCCGGTGTATAGCGTGCGTTACCACGTCTCTAACTATCAGCCAAGCCCGATGGTACGGATGATGAAAGCCGATGCGGCGCCGGTATCTGCTCAGGAAAGTTATGAGCAGCCGACCATTCAGTTCGACGATCAGGTTGATGTGGTGTTCCAGCTGGAGCCGACGCAAACTCAGCAAACTGAGACGGCTAAGGCGCAGTAATTTGCCCTGACCCTAACCCTCTCCCTGTGGGAGAGGGAATTCAAGCGATTAATCCTGTCTCAACACCTTGTGCCCGTATGCCAGCAGCGCGTCGGTGACGTTGCGCATCATGCGGCTTTCCGGCGCAAAACGGTGCCAGTAAAGCATCCGGCGCTGATACAGCCCCGGCGTCAAATCAATCAGCTCACCGCTTTTCAACTCCTTTTCAATCTGCAGGTGCGGGATCATGCAGCAGGTGGTTCCCTGACGCGCAAGCTGCACGAAGGCCTCAGACGAGTTCACGATGTGGCACGGCACGCTGCCCGGTGGCAGGTCAAAGTTTTGTTGCAGGAAAGCCTGATGCATATCGTCCAGATGGTCGAACGCCACGGCAGGTGCCTTAAGCAGCGCGGCGCGGGTGACGCCATTGGGGAAGTAGCGCTCCGCAAAGGCTTTTGAACCGACAAACAGGTAATCCAGCGCGCCCAGTTGATCGACCAGGCAGCTTGGCAGTGCCTGAGGCTGAATACTGACCGCCCCGACCACTTCACCGCGACGCAGGCGTTCCTGGGTGCGGGTTTCATCTTCAACCTGCAGATTAAGACGGATAGGGGAATCGGCCAGGACCGGGGCGAGGGCGGGCAGCAGCCAGGTTGCCAGACTGTCGGCGTTGACCGCCAGCGACAGCAGCAACGGCGTAGAACCCGTTTGTTCATCACCCAGCCATTCGTCTTCCAGCAGTTCAACCTGACGCAGCAGGGCGAGGAGCTTTTGTCCTTGCTCTGTTGGACGCGGTGGCACGGTACGCACCAGCAGTGGCTGCCCGAACATGTTTTCAAGCTGTTTGATACGCTGCGATACGGCGGACTGAGTAATACACAGCTTTTGCGCTGCGCGCTCAAAACCGCGTTCACGAATAACTGCATCAAGTGCCTGTAGTGTTCTGTAGTCCGGACGTTTCATTGCTCTGGCTTACTCCTTAATTTTGCTTAATCTGCACTATGACACAATTTTCCCTTTGTGGCAGACGAATTCCACCTCACGTGTTCTATAATGCGCCCTAAGTTTTCATACCACAGGCAAAACGATCATGACGCAGGATGAACTGAAAAAAGCAGTAGGATGGGCCGCGCTCCAGTACGTGCAACCGGGTACTATCGTCGGTGTGGGTACGGGATCGACGGCGGCACACTTTATCGATGCGCTGGGCACGATGAAGGGGCAAATCGAGGGCGCGGTTTCGAGCTCCGATGCTTCCACGGAAAAGCTGAAAAGCCTCGGCATTACCGTTTTCGATCTGAACGAAGTGGACCGTCTGGGGATCTACGTTGATGGCGCGGATGAAATCAACGGGCATATGCAGATGATCAAAGGCGGCGGCGCAGCGCTGACGCGTGAAAAGATCATCGCCTCCGTGGCCGATAAATTTATCTGTATCGCGGATGCATCCAAGCAGGTTGATATTCTGGGTAAATTCCCGTTGCCGGTTGAAGTGATCCCAATGGCGCGCAGCGCCGTGGCACGTGAGCTGGTAAAACTCGGCGGACGTCCTGAATACCGTCAGGGTGTGGTCACCGATAACGGCAACGTGATCCTCGACGTTCATGGCCTGGAAATTCTCGACGCGATCGCGCTCGAAAACGCCATCAACGGCATTCCGGGCGTGGTAACAGTAGGGTTATTCGCCAACCGTGGCGCGGATGTTGCGCTGATCGGCACGGCTGATGGCGTGAAAACCATCGTAAAATGATCTGACGGGGGGAGTCCTCCCCCCGCTAAAAAAATTTTGAAAAGCTAAATTCGGTGACTTGTGTCACGTTTTTTGCCCCTCTCTTGCTGAACCTTCCGCATTCACAAATATTTACAGCATTTTACTCTGCTATTTTGCACTGTATGACTTTTCTTCAGAGTGCCGACGCAAACGTTCATATTGCTGCAATAGTTTTTTTTGATATGTTGGCTAAGCGGATTTCAATCCAGCACAACATCAGTTCAGACAAAAAAACAGGGTCGGGTAAATGGCAAAGGTATCACTGGAGAAAGACAAGATTAAATTCCTGCTAGTAGAAGGCGTGCATCAAAAAGCACTTGATAGCCTTCGCGCGGCAGGTTACACCAACATCGAATTTCACAAAGGCGCGCTGGATACTGAAGAGCTGAAAGCGTCCATCCGTGATGCCCATTTCATTGGCCTGCGATCCCGTACCCAACTGACTGAAGACGTTATTGCTGCGGCGGAAAAGCTGGTGGCGATCGGCTGTTTCTGCATCGGTACCAACCAGGTTGACCTGAATGCTGCCGCAAAACGCGGTATCCCGGTCTTTAACGCCCCGTTCTCCAACACCCGTTCCGTGGCGGAGCTGGTGATTGGCGAACTGCTGCTGCTGCTGCGCGGTATTCCGGAAGCCAACGCCAAAGCCCACCGCGGCGTGTGGAACAAACTGGCCGCGGGCTCTTATGAAGCGCGCGGTAAAAAACTGGGTATCATCGGTTACGGCCACATTGGTACCCAACTGGGTATCCTGGCTGAATCCCTGGGCATGCATGTTTACTTCTACGACATTGAAAGCAAACTGCCGCTGGGGAACGCCACTCAGGTTCAACATCTTTCAGACCTGCTGAACATGAGCGACGTGGTAAGCCTGCATGTGCCGGAAAACGCCTCAACCAAAAATATGATGGGCGCGGAAGAGCTGGCGCTGATGAAGCCAGGTTCCCTGCTGATCAACGCCGCACGCGGTACGGTTGTCGACATTCCCGCGCTGTGCGATGCCCTGAAGCGTAAGCATCTGGCGGGGGCGGCTATCGACGTCTTCCCGACGGAGCCTGCAACCAACAGCGATCCATTTAACTCTCCGCTGTGCGAGTTCGACAACGTGATCCTGACGCCACACATCGGTGGCTCTACTCAGGAAGCGCAGGAAAATATCGGTCTGGAAGTGGCGGGTAAACTGAGTAAATACTCCGATAACGGTTCAACGCTCTCTGCCGTTAACTTCCCGGAAGTGTCGCTGCCGCTGCACGGTGGCCGTCGTCTGCTGCATATTCACGAAAACCGTCCGGGCGTGCTGACCGCCATCAACCAGATCTTTGCCGAGCAGAGCGTCAACATTGCCGCGCAGTATCTGCAAACTAACTCGCAGATGGGCTATGTGGTTATTGATATCGAAGCAGATGAAGATGTGGCCGAGAAAGCGCTGCAGAGCATGAAGGCCATTCCGGGGACGATTCGCGCGCGTCTGCTGTACTGAGGGTGTGAGGTAAATGCAAAACGGTAACGATAGTTACCGTTTTTTATGTTTTCTCCCTCTCCCGGTGGGAGAGGGCTGGGGTGAGGGCATCAGGCTGCACGCCTGTTTCACCATTCCCACAACTTCGATGGCGTCACCACCGCCGGCAACGGTACATCCCACTTCTCGACCGGCAAGGCGTCTACCGCCTGGCAATCATGCGCATAACCCACCGGCTGCAACCCGTACTGCTGCCAGTTTTGCAACGTTCTGTCATAGAACCCCCCGCCCATTCCTAAACGCTGGCCCTGTTCATCAAACGCCACCAGCGGCGTAATCAGCACGTCCAGCTGTGACAGCGGCAGCACGTCGCGCACATCCAGCTTCGGCTCGGTGATTTTCAGACGATTCACAACCAGTTCGCTGTGCGGGTGGTAGTGCAGAAACAGCAGGTTCCCTGCACTAAACGGATGCAGCACCGGCAGATAAACCCGCTTTCCGGCTCGCCAGAGTTGTTCGATGAGTGGCTGCGTATCAAGCTCACCATCAAAAGAGAGAAACAGCGCGACGGTATGCGCCATCACTACAGGCGGATACGCCATCATGCGTGCCGCGGCCTGCTGGGAAAAATGCGCTTGCTGTTCAGGGGTTAACGCCCGGCGACGTTGTCGAATAAGTTGACGAATATCCTGGCGTGAGGCAGAAACTTCAGGGAATTGAGTCATGGTAGTGGTAGAAGAAGAGTGAGGGAATCTCCGAGATGCCGCCGCAGGCTGTAACCCTTGAACCCTTGGTTCAAGGTGAATGTGTCGTCATAGTTTTAAGGCTTCTCGGACGAACCGAGCATGCTCACCAACCATGGAGCGCCACATTCTTGTGGTATGAAATATCGGCTCAGGGGACTGGCCCGCTTGCGAACATCTCAGAGAAATTTTGTCTTCACAGTTACTCTACCATAGTCAACTGAGAAGTGTTATTCAAACTTTGGTCCCGGTCTTTCGGGATTGCGACCTTGATCAAGCAACGCCTGTTCTATGGTCTGCTGGAGCATTTTAATGCGCTGCTCCATGCTTGCCGCGTAGTCGCGGGTCTTCGCTTTTTCCTGAGTCAGTTCATAGCTGATGTTCAACGCGGCGATAAAAACCAGCTGCTCAGTATTTGTGACTCTAGTGCGTTCTTTAAGATCTTGCAACCGCTGATTCAAATCGTCCGCAGCCTGATTCAAAGCATCCCTTTGTTCAGGAGGACAATTCACTCGCAGTGAACGGCCAAAAATCTGGAGATCGACGGGTTGTGCAGACATGCCACCTTCCTGCTGATTGACTGCGCTGCCTTCGCTTACTGCCCCAGGGGCAGCGAAGGGGCGACACTATAGCTACCCTGATGTGAAGATACAAGCCCTTTTCTGGTATCACCAGGGTCCAAAGTGGTAGCATATCATGAATATTCCTCCCTTTGATGACGAAAGCTCATGTCTATACAGAACGAAATGCCTGGTTACAACGATTTAAACCAGTTACTGAACCAGCAGGGTGTGGGTTTAACCCCTGCCGAAATGCACGGTCTGATCAGTGGCATGCTATGCGGCGGAAACAGCGACAGCTCATGGCAGCCGCTGATCCACGACCTGACGAACGAAGGGCTGGCGTTTGGTCATGAACTGGCGGAAGCGCTGCGAAAAATGCACTCGGCAATCAGCGATTCGCTGGAGGACGATGGCTTCCTTTTTCAGCTTTATCTGCCTGAAGGCGACGATGTCAGCGTGTTCGATCGCGCCGATGCGCTGGCCGGTTGGGTAAACCACTATCTGTTGGGGCTGGGCGTAACGCAGCCTAAGCTTGATAAAGTGACCGGCGAAGCGGGTGAAGCGATCGACGATCTGCGTAACATCGCGCAGCTGGGTTACGACGAAGAAGAAGATCAGGAAGAGCTGGAGATGTCTCTCGAAGAGATTATCGAGTACGTTCGCGTGGCGGCACTGCTGTGCCACGATAACTTCACCCGCTCGCAGCCAACCGCACCGGAAGTTCGTAAGCCAACCTTACATTAAGAAAAATAACGCACAGGAGGGTGTCATGGTTATCTCGCATCAAGAGTATTCCCGTCGTCGTCAGGCGCTGCTGGCAAAAATGCAGCCCGGAAGCGCTGCGCTGATTTTTGCCGCGCCCGAAGTGACGCGCAGTGCCGACAGTGAATACCCCTATCGCCAGAACAGCGATTTCTGGTACTTCACCGGGTTCAATGAACCGGAGGCGGTACTGGTGCTGATCAAGAGCAATGACACCCACAACCACAGCGTGATTTTCAACCGCGTACGGGATCTCACCGCGGAGATCTGGTTTGGTCGCCGCCTGGGGCAAGAGGCCGCGCCCGCGAAACTGGGTGTGGACCGTGCGCTGGCGTTCAGCGAAATCAACCAGCAGCTCTACCAGTTGCTGAACGGGCTGGATGTGCTTTACCACGCGCAGGGTGAGTATGCGTACGCCGATGAGATAGTCTTCACCGCGCTGGATAAGCTGCGTAAAGGCTCCCGGCAGAATCTCTCCGCCCCGGCCACGCTGACGGACTGGCGCCCGGTGGTCCACGAGATGCGCCTGTTTAAATCGCAGGAAGAGCTGGACGTGATGCGTCGTGCAGGCGAAATCAGCGCGCTGGCTCACACAAGGGCGATGGAAAAGTGCCATCCCGGCCTGTTTGAATATCAGCTGGAAGGCGAGATTCACCACGAGTTCAACCGCCACGGCGCGCGTTATCCCTCTTACAACACCATTGTCGGCGGCGGTGAAAACGGCTGTATTTTGCACTACACCGAAAACGAAAGTGAACTGCGTGACGGCGATCTGGTGTTGATTGATGCAGGCTGCGAATACCAGGGCTATGCGGGCGACATCACCCGTACCTTCCCGGTGAACGGTAAGTTCACCCCCGCGCAGCGCGAAATTTATGACATCGTTCTTGAATCTCTTGAAACCGCGCTGAAGCTCTATCGCCCCAGCACCTCCATCCAGGAAGTAACCGGCGAAGTGGTGCGCATCATGATTACTGGCCTCGTAAGGCTCGGGATTCTGAACGGTGATGTGGATACCCTGATTGCTGAAAATGCGCATCGCCCCTACTTTATGCACGGCCTGAGCCACTGGCTAGGGCTGGATGTGCATGATGTGGGTGCGTATGGTTCAGAACGTTCTCGCGCGCTGGAGCCGGGTATGGTGCTGACCGTTGAACCGGGGCTCTACATTGCGCCGGATGCCGACGTGCCGGAAGCGTACCGTGGAATTGGTATTCGCATCGAAGATGACATTGTCATCACCGAAACCGGTAACGAAAACCTGACCGCGGGCGTGGTGAAAAACGCCGATGACATTGAGGCGCTGATGGCAGCGGCACGCCCATGAGCGTGATTATCGTTGGTGGGGGGATGACGGGAGCTACGCTGGCGCTGGCCATCTCGCATTTGACGAAAGGGCAACTTCCGGTCCATCTGGTGGAGGCCGTGGCGCCAGAGGCGTCCGACCATCCCGGTTTTGATGCCCGCGCCATTGCCCTGGCTCAGGGGACCTGCCAGCAGCTCGCTCGAATTGGCATCTGGCAGGCGATTGCGGATTGTGCGACGGCAATTAACACCGTTCACGTCAGCGATCGTGGCCATGCCGGGTTTGTGACGCTGGATGCGCAGGATTACCGCATTGATGCCTTAGGTCGGGTGGTTGAACTTCACGACGTCGGGCTGCGTCTGTTCCGTTTATTGCAGGATGCCCCGGGTGTAACGCTCCATTGCCCGGCACGCGTCGCCAGCTTCAGCCGCAGCGAAGCGGCGGTCAGCGTGACGCTGGAAAACGGCACGGTTCTGGATGGCCAGCTTCTGGTCGCCGCCGATGGTTCACGTTCTGCGCTTGGCACCCAGTGCGGCGTGGAATGGCGCGCCCAGTCTTACGGACAGGTCGCCGTTATTGCTAACGTTTCTACGGCGGGAGAACACAACGGCAGGGCGTTTGAACGTTTCACTCAGCACGGCCCGCTGGCCATGCTGCCGATGTCAAACGGACGCTGCTCGCTGGTGTGGTGTCATCCTCAGGATAAAGCGGCTGACGTTGAGGCCTGGTCCGACGACCGTTTCTGTACCGAACTGCAAAAAGCCTTTGGCTGGCGGCTGGGGCGTATTACCCATGCGGGAAAACGCGCTGTTTACCCGCTGTCGCTGACCACGGCATCTCAGTCCATCTCCCATCGTGTGGCGCTGGTCGGCAATGCCGCGCAGACGTTGCACCCAATCGCCGGGCAAGGCTTCAACCTTGGGCTACGCGACGTGATGAGCCTGGCAGAGACTCTGTCCCAGGCGTGGCATGAGCAAAAAGATTGCGGCGCGTATCCGGTGCTCAGCCATTATCAGAAGCGACGCCGGGCGGATAAAGATGCGACTATCGGCGTCACCGATGGCCTGGTGCATCTGTTTGCCAATCGCTGGGCACCGCTGGTTGCAGGCCGCAACCTTGGGCTGATGGCGATGGAATTATTCATTCCGGCACGTGACGTGCTGGCGCAGCGGACCCTTGGTTGGGTCGCGCGTTAAGGAGTTATCATCGTGCAAAATGTTGATGTCGCCATTGTGGGCGGTGGAATGGTAGGGCTGGCGCTGGCCTGTGGTTTACAGGGCAGTGGTCTGCGCGTGGCCGTGCTGGAGCAAAATCTGCCTCAGCCCGTTGCGCACGATGCGCCGCCGGAACTGCGCGTCTCGGCAATCAATGCCGCCAGCGAAAAACTACTGACGCGCCTTGGCGTCTGGTCAGATATCGTGGCGCAGCGTGCCAGCTGCTATCACGGAATGGAAGTGTGGGACAAAGACAGCTTTGGCCATATCGCGTTTGATGATGAAAGTATGGGCTATAGCCATCTGGGTCATATCATCGAAAATGCCGTCATTCACCATGCGTTATGGCAAAAAGCGCAATCCTGCAGCGATATCACCCTGATCGCGCCCGCGCAAATACAGCAGGTGGCATGGGGCGAAAACGAAGCGTTTCTCACCCTGCAGAGCGGCGACATGCTTACCGCGCGGCTGGTGGTGGGCGCGGATGGCGCAAACTCCTGGCTGCGTAACAAGGCGGATATTCCCCTGACCTTCTGGGATTATCGTCATCATGCGCTGGTAGCAACCATCCGTACTGAAGAGCCGCACGGCGGCGTTGCGCGCCAGATTTTCCATAACGACGGTATTCTGGCATTTCTGCCGCTGAGCGATCCGCACCTGTGCTCGATCGTCTGGTCTCTGGTGCCGGAAAAAGCACAGCTGATGCGCGAGGCGACGCCAGAGGCGTTTAATCAGGCGCTGTGCATGGCGTTTGATAACCGTCTTGGTCTGTGCACCCTTGAGAGCGAACGTCTGGTATTCCCGTTGACCGGCCGCTACGCGCGCCAGTTTGCGGCGCACCGTCTCGCGCTGGTGGGTGACGCGGCGCATACCATTCATCCGCTAGCCGGACAGGGGGTTAACCTTGGCTTTATGGATGCGGCAGAGCTGGTGAATGAGCTGCGCCGTCTGCACCGCGAAGGTAAAGACATCGGCCAGCATCTCTACCTGCGTCGCTACGAACGCAGCCGCAAGCACAGCGCGGCGGTGATGCTGGCAGGTATGCAGGGCTTCCGCGAGCTGTTTGCCGGGGCAAATCCGGCGAAAAAACTGCTGCGCGACATCGGCCTGAAGCTGGCCGACACCCTTCCGGGCGTAAAACCTCAACTCCTTCGTCAGGCGATGGGTCTTAACGATCTTCCCGACTGGTTACGTTAATCTCGATCCCCGTCACACTTTATTTACCCGGCCTCTGCGCCGGGTAAATATCCTCGTTTGAAATAATCTAATTTCACGCCATTTTTCGCATTAGATAATCTAATCTGGCTATTTTTACGTTACGGAAATTTGGCCCGTTTTTCCGCATGAAATATCACCATGTGCTAAATATTGTTAGATCGTTGTTAATTTTATGCGGGTTGAATCGCATTTTACCAGTGAATAACTCTGTAGGCTTTTCAGCGTTTTTTGGTCATAAGCTAATGTGATGACCTGTTTTACCTTATGGTTAACCGTCGGTTTCGGTGGTAAGTTCAGGTAAAAGAGAACGTTTGCGTCGGCGCCGAATGACGGGGCCGATACCGGGATTCACGGTGAATTTTTCAACGAGGAAAAGATGGCTCAACAGACTCCTTTGTACGAACAACACGTGTTATGCGGTGCACGTATGGTGGACTTTCATGGCTGGATGATGCCGCTGCATTACGGCTCCCAGATTGATGAACACCACGCAGTGCGTACCGATGCCGGTATGTTCGACGTCTCCCACATGACAATTGTCGACCTGCGCGGTAGCCGCACCCGGGAGTTTTTGCGTTATCTGCTGGCAAACGACGTCGCAAAACTGAAGACGCCAGGTAAAGCGCTCTATACCGGCATGCTAAATGCCTCTGGCGGCGTGATTGACGACCTTATCGTCTACTACTTTACTGAAGATTTCTTCCGCCTCGTTGTAAACTCCGCCACCCGCGAAAAAGACCTCTCCTGGATTACCCAACACGCTGAACCGTATGCCATCGACATCACCGTCCGTGATGATCTGTCGCTGATCGCCGTGCAGGGGCCGAACGCACAGGCGAAAGCCGCCACGCTGTTCAACAACGAGCAGCGTGAAGCCACCGCTGGCATGAAGCCGTTCTTCGGCGTGCAGGCGGGCGATCTGTTTATCGCCACCACCGGCTATACCGGTGAAGCGGGCTATGAAATTGCCATGCCGAATGAAAAAGCCGCCGACTTCTGGCGTGCGCTGGTGGAAGCGGGCGTCAAGCCAGCAGGACTGGGCGCGCGCGATACGCTGCGTCTGGAAGCGGGCATGAACCTTTATGGTCAGGAGATGGACGAAAGCGTCTCTCCACTGGCCGCTAACATGGGCTGGACCATCGCGTGGGAACCGGCTGACCGCGAATTTATTGGCCGTGAAGCGCTGGAGATGCAGCGCGAAAAGGGCACTGAACAGCTGGTTGGCCTGGTGATGAAGGAAAAAGGCGTGCTGCGCGGCGAACTGCCGGTACGTTTTACCGATGCAGACGGCAATCCGCGTGAAGGCGTGATCACCAGCGGTACCTTCTCCCCGACGCTGGGCTACAGTATTGCACTGGCACGCGTGCCGGCCGGCATTGGCGAAACGGCGGTGGTACAGATCCGCAACCGCGAAATGCCGGTCCACGTGACCAAACCGATTTTTGTTCGCGCCGGTAAGCCGGTCGCCTAATCATTTTTATCAGGAGAACTTCAATGAGCAATGTGCCAGCAGAACTGAAATACAGCAAAGAACACGAGTGGCTGCGCAAAGAGGCGGACGGCTCTTATACCGTTGGGATCACCGAGCACGCGCAAGAGCTGCTGGGCGACATGGTGTTTGTTGACCTGCCGGAAGTGGGCGCGACCGTTAGCGCAGGCGATGACTGCGCTGTCGCGGAATCTGTTAAGGCGGCATCCGATATCTATGCACCGGTGAGCGGCGAAATCATTGCCGTCAACGACGCGCTGAGCGACTCCCCGGAACTGGTCAACAGCGAACCGTATGAAGGCGGCTGGATCTTCAAGATCAAAGCCAGCGACGAATCACAGGTTGCTGCGCTGCTGGATGCCACCGCATACGAAGCCCTGTTAGAAGACGAGTAAGCCATTATCCCTCTCCCTTCGGGAGAGGACAGGGGTGAGGGTGCCCATCTTCCCCTCACCCTAACCCTCTCCCGGTGGGAGAGGGAACTTATATTCACTGCACGTTTCAGGAACCATCGCTCATGACACAGACTTTAAGCCAGCTTGAAAACCGTGGCGCCTTCATTGAACGTCACATAGGGCCGGATGCTCAGCAACAGCAGGAGATGCTGAAGACAGTTGGCGCGGATTCATTAGACGCACTGATCGGCCAGATCGTGCCAAAAGACATCCAGCTTGCCACGCCACCACAGGTGGGCGAGGCGACGACTGAATTTGCTGCGCTGGCAGAATTAAAGGCCATTGCAGCCCTTAACAAGCGCTATAAGTCTTACATTGGCATGGGTTATACCAACGTGCAGTTACCGCCGGTGATCCTGCGCAACATGCTGGAAAACCCGGGCTGGTATACCGCGTATACCCCCTATCAGCCGGAAGTGTCCCAGGGCCGTCTGGAAGCGCTGTTGAACTTCCAGCAGGTGACCCTGGATCTGACCGGTCTCGACATCGCCTCTGCGTCTCTGCTGGATGAAGCGACCGCCGCGGCAGAAGCCATGGCAATGGCGAAACGCGTGAGCAAGCTGAAAAACGCCAACCGCTTCTTCGTGGCGGCGGATGTTCATCCGCAGACGCTGGACGTGGTACGCACTCGTGCGGAAACCTTTGGCTTCGACGTGATTGTCGACGATGCCGACAAAGTACTGGATCACCAGGATGTCTTTGGCGTGCTGCTACAGCAGGTGGGCACCACCGGCGAAGTGCATGACTACAGCGCGCTGATGACCGAACTCAAATCCCGCAAAGTCGTTGTCAGCGTCGCCGCTGATTTTATGGCACTGGTACTGTTGACGGCGCCTGGCAAACAGGGTGCGGATATCGTCTTCGGCTCTGCGCAGCGCTTCGGCGTGCCGATGGGCTACGGCGGCCCGCACGCGGCATTCTTTGCGGCAAAAGATGAATTCAAACGCTCCATGCCTGGCCGTATTATCGGGGTGTCAAAAGACGCTGCCGGTAACACTGCGCTGCGCATGGCGATGCAGACGCGTGAGCAGCATATCCGCCGCGAGAAAGCGAACTCCAATATTTGTACCTCGCAGGTTCTGCTGGCTAACATTGCCAGCCTGTATGCGGTGTTCCACGGTCCGGTTGGCCTGAAACGCATCGCCAGCCGCATTCACCGTCTGGCCGATATTCTGGCCTGCGGTCTGCAGCAGAAAGGCCTCAAACTGCGTCACGCTCACTACTTCGACACCCTGTGTGTTGAAGTGGCGGACAAAGCGGCGGTGCTGGCGCGTGCTGATGCGGCGCAAATCAACCTGCGCAGCGACATCCATAACGCGGTCGGCATCACCCTCGATGAATCCACCACCCGTGTAGATATCGTCAACCTGTTTAACGTGTTGCTGGGCGACGCGCACGGCCTGGATATTGATACGCTGGACAAAGAGGTCGCGCTCGACAGCCGCTCAATTCAGGAAAGCATGCTGCGTAACGATGCGATCCTGACGCACCCGGTCTTTAACCGCTACCACAGCGAAACCGAGATGATGCGTTACATGCACTCTCTGGAGCGCAAGGATCTGGCGCTGAACCAGGCGATGATCCCGCTGGGTTCCTGCACCATGAAGCTGAACGCGGCGGCGGAGATGATCCCTATCACCTGGCCTGAGTTTGCCGAGCTGCACCCGTTCTGTCCTGCCGAACAGGCGGAAGGGTATCACCTGATGATCAACCAGCTCTCCGACTGGCTGGTGAAACTGACGGGTTATGACGCGCTCTGCATGCAGCCAAACTCTGGCGCGCAGGGTGAGTACGCCGGTCTGCTGGCGATCCGCCACTATCACGAGAGCCGTAACGAAGGCCACCGTGATATCTGCCTGATCCCAAGCTCTGCCCACGGCACCAACCCGGCCTCCGCCCAGATGGCGGGGATGGAAGTGGTCGTGGTGGCGTGCGATAAGAACGGCAACATTGACCTCGCTGACCTGCGTGCGAAAGCCGAACAGGCGGGCGATAAGCTCTCCTGCATCATGGTGACCTACCCGTCGACTCACGGCGTGTACGAAGAGACCATCCGTGAAGTGTGTGAAGTGGTGCATCAGTTTGGTGGCCAGGTCTATCTCGACGGTGCGAACATGAATGCGCAGGTGGGCATCACCTCGCCGGGCTTCATCGGCGCGGACGTTTCGCACCTGAACCTGCATAAAACCTTCTGCATTCCGCACGGCGGTGGCGGCCCGGGTATGGGGCCAATCGGCGTGAAAGCACACCTGGCACCGTTTGTTCCAGGCCATAGCGTGGTGCAGATCGAAGGGATGCTGACCCGTCAGGGCGCGGTGTCAGCGGCACCGTTTGGTAGCGCCTCTATCCTGCCAATCAGCTGGATGTACATCCGCATGATGGGCGCGGAAGGGCTGAAGAAGGCAAGCCAGGTGGCGATCCTGAACGCTAACTACATCGCGACCCGCCTCAAGTCGGCCTACCCGGTGCTCTACACCGGTCGTGATGGCCGCGTGGCGCACGAGTGCATTCTGGATATTCGTCCGCTGAAAGAGCAGACCGGCATTAGCGAGCTGGATATTGCCAAACGTCTTATCGACTATGGATTCCATGCGCCAACCATGTCATTCCCGGTTGCGGGTACGCTGATGGTGGAGCCAACGGAGTCCGAGAGCAAAGCCGAGTTGGACCGCTTTATTGATGCGATGCTGGCCATCCGTATGGAGATCGACCGCGTGCAGGACGGCGAATGGACGCTGGAAGACAACCCGCTGGTCAATGCGCCGCACACGCAGCATGAAATGGTGGCGGAGTGGAATCACGGTTACAGCCGTGAACTGGCGGTTTTCCCGGCCGGTGTGGCAAACAAATACTGGCCAACCGTGAAACGTCTTGATGACGTCTACGGTGACCGTAATCTGTTCTGCTCCTGCGTACCAATGAGCGAATACCAGTAATCGTGTTGATGTAGTAACGTAGGCCGGGTATGGCGAAGCCGCCATACCCGGCTTTTTTATTGGGAGAAAAGAATGGGTATTGCACTTGTAACAGGCGCCAGCCGCGGTATCGGTAAAGCCACCGCGCTGCAGCTGGCAAACGAAGGCTACACCGTGGCGGTGAATTATCACCACAATATCAAGGCTGCGACGGACGTTATCAACCAGATCGTCGGGGCGGGCGGTAAAGCCTTTGCCCTGCGCGCAGATATTAGCGATGAAGCGCAGGTACTGGCGATGTTCGACAGTCTTGACCGAGAAGCTGAGCCGCTGACCGCGCTGGTGAATAACGCCGGGATCCTGTTTGAGCAATCCACTATCGAAAATCTTTCGGCTGAACGCATTAATCGCGTGCTGGCAACCAACGTCACGGGGTATTTCCTTTGCTGCCGTGAAGCGGTAAAGCGTATGTCGCACAAACATGGCGGCAAGGGTGGGGCGATTGTGAATGTCTCCTCCGCGGCGTCACGACTGGGCGCGCCGGGTGAGTATGTGGATTACGCGGCGTCCAAAGGGGCGGTGGATTCACTGACAACCGGGTTAGCGCTGGAGGTGGCGGCGCAAGGTATCCGCGTTAACTGCGTGCGCCCTGGGCTTATCTATACCGACATCCATGCCGACGGTGGAGAGCCGGGACGTGTGGATCGCGTTAAGTCGTTGCTGCCGATGCAGCGCGGCGGCCAGCCAGAAGAGGTGGCCCAGGCGATTGTCTGGCTGCTGAGCGAGAAAGCGTCGTACGTGACGGGCAGTTTTATTGAGTTAGCGGGCGGGAAGTAAACCCCTCACCCTCTCCCCAAAAGGGAGAGGGGATCAAGCGTAGCGCCGCCCGGCGTTACAGAGTTAAAGCGTCTCACCGTTACTGGCAATCACACCTTTATACCACTCGAAGCTTTTCTTACGGGAGCGCGACATGTCGCCCGTGCCGTCGTCGTGCTTGTTCACGTAGATAAAACCATAGCGCTTGCTGTACTGGCCGGTGGTGAACGACACGCAGTCGATACAGCCCCACGGCGTATAACCCATCAGGTCCACGCCATCGTGCGTCACGGCTTTGATCATCTCTTCCACGTGAGCGCGCAGATAGTCGATGCGGTAGTCGTCGTTGATGCTGCCATCTTCTTCCACTTTATCGTAGGCGCCAAAACCGTTCTCGACGATAAACAGCGGTTTCTGATAACGCTCGTATAGCTCACACAGAGAGTAGCGCAGACCCACAGGGTCAATCTGCCAGCCCCAGTCAGAGGCTTTCACATGCGGGTTGGGCACGCTGCCTTCAAAGCCTGAAATTGCATCGCCGGTACCGCCTTCTGCTTTGACGGCGTTAGTCATGTAATAGCTGAAACCTAAGTAGTCGCAGGTACCTTCACGCAGGATCTGCTCATCACCCGGCTCCATGTTAATGTTGAAACCACGGCGCTCCCACTCATTCAGTACATAAGACGGGTAATAACCGCGCAGCTGAACGTCGGTAAAGACATAGCGTTCACGCATGGATTCCTGGGCAAACATCACGTCCTCCGGTTTACAGGAGAACGGATAGAGCGCCACCATCGCCAGCATACAGCCGACCTTCATTTCCGGGTTAATACGACGCGCAGCTTTCACTGCCAGGGCGCTTGCCACAAACTGATGATGCAGCACCTGGTACATGGTCTCTTCCGGGTTGTCGTGCTCGGTATAGACCACACCGGAGCAGCAGTAACCGAACAGCGGGGCACGCCAGTTACGCTGGTTGTTGATTTCGTTGAAGGTCATCCAGTATTTGACCTTGTTTTTGTAACGCTCGAAGACCACTTCCGCGAAACGGACAAAGAAATCGACCACTTTACGGTTGGTCCAGGCGCCATATTCCTGCACCAGGTGCAGCGGCATTTCGAAGTGGGAGAGGGTGATCACCGGCTCGATGTTGTACTTCAGCAATTCATCGAACAGATCGTCGTAAAACTTCAGCCCTTCTTCATTGGGCTGCGTTTCGTCACCTTTCGGGAAGATGCGCGTCCAGGCGATAGAGGTGCGGAAACATTTGAAGCCCATCTCGGCAAACAGCTTGATGTCTTCTTTGTAGTGGCCGTGAAAGTCGATGGCCTCGTGGTTTGGGTAGTATTTACCCGGCACCACTTCCTGGGTGATTTCACGGGGAACGCCATGCGCGCCACCGGTCAGCACGTCACAGATGCTCGGCCCTTTGCCGCCTTTGTTCCAGCCGCCTTCCACCTGGTGAGCAGCAACCGCGCCGCCCCATAAAAAATCTTTTGGTAAGGTTAATTTTTTCATCGTTGCTATTCTCAATTCATGACTTATTGGAATCGAGTCTAGCAAAGCGACATTAAATGTCACGATATAACAATTTGCCTGAATTGTAATTTGTTACATGCAAAAAACAGGATGTTTTATTCTGTTAATTTCTTCGCCAGTTTACGCCCGAGCGACTCCAGAATATAAATAACGGGAATTTGGGTGGTGATATCATACACGCCTGCAATACGCGTCTGTGGAACATGCCAGGAGAGATTAAAATCGGCCAGTTTTGCCAGCCGCGAGTGCTCATGGCTGGTAATGGAGAGTACCTTGCAGTGATGCAGGCTGAACTGGCTGGCGAAGCGCAGGATCTCTTCCGTTTCACCGGATACCGACAGTACAATCGCCAGCGCATTTTTGGCCATATCATTGGTCACCGGGAAATAAGGATCGTCGATATGGTTGCTGAATTTACCGATATTAGAAAAGAAGCGTGCACCATATTTTGCCAGCGAGCCTGAGGTCCCTGCGCCGACAAAGATAATTCGCTCGGACGATAATATTATCTCCACCGCTTCATCTAATAATGTATCGAACTCTTCATTATTAACGCTTTTAAAGAAGCTGATAATTTCACTGGCACCAAAATTTATCTGCTGAGGCTCATTCTGCTCCAGATAGAGCTTAAAGCGTACGCGAAATTCAGAGTAGCCTTCGCAGTTGAGTTTGCGGCAAAAGCGCAGGATAGTGGTGGTGGAGACACCCGCCGCGTCCGCCAGTTCGCGGATAGTCATGTACATCACTTTGTCACGATTTTTGATGACATAGTTGTAGACCATCATCTCCAGATTATTGAGACTGGCAATGGCGGCGTGGGTGAACATACTCACAGTGGCATAACTCTCATTCAGACTTCATTGACCCATCATAACATGCAGCCAGAGGGCAGGATCCATTTTTATGCCTTTGATTCATAATGATTAAATTTCAATGTGAACAAATGTAAGGTGAAACTGTTTTTTATATCTATGATTTTTATATATAAATTATGGATTGAAATTATTTTAGCTAACAGGTGTTCACTGGAATCATTCTCAGTTAGCATAGTCATGCGATGAATAATCATCTTTCGTTTTCCCGGAGTTTTGTATGGTGAGCAGACCATTAATCGCACAGGGATATTCACTGGCTGAGGAAGTAGCCAACAGCATCAGCCACGGCATTGGCCTGGTGTTTGGGATTGTCGGTTTAGTGTTATTACTGGTGCAGGCGGTGGACACCAACGCCAGTGCCATGGCCATTACCAGCTACAGCCTGTATGGCGGGAGTATGATCCTGCTGTTTCTGGCGTCGACGCTGTATCACGCCATTCCGCATCAGCGGGCAAAGATATGGCTCAAAAAATTTGACCACTGCGCTATCTATCTTCTTATTGCAGGCACCTACACGCCATTCCTGCTGGTGGGGTTGAACTCACCGCTGTCGCGTGGCCTGATGATTGTGATCTGGAGCCTGGCACTGCTGGGGATCCTCTTTAAGCTGACCATTGCGCACCGGTTTAAGGTGCTGTCGCTGGTGACCTACCTGACGATGGGCTGGCTGTCGCTGATAGTGGTTTATCAGCTGGCGATTAAGCTGGCGGTAGGGGGCGTGACCCTGCTTGCCGTAGGCGGCGTGGTCTACTCGTTGGGCGTCATTTTCTATGTCTGCAAGCGCATCCCTTATAACCATGCCATCTGGCACGGCTTTGTACTTGGGGGCAGCGTGTGTCACTTCCTGGCCATTTATTTGTATGTGGGGCAGGTGTAGTTTTTACATCTTGCGGCCTGTTGCCCTCACCCTAACCCTCTCCCACAGCGAGAGGGAGAACACCAAAACCGTAGGCCCGGTAAGCGTAGCGCCACCGGGCGATACAGCATCACTCTTCCAGTGAATACGGCAGCGGCTCAATACTCAAGGTGTTGGCATCATCACGCACGCGGAACACGCTGTCGGCTTCCATGTCGTTGTTCATCACCGCCTGCACCAGCAGACGGCCATCATCCAGCTGAACGGCGGCTAGCACGGTGCCGGTACGGCGCCAGTTTTCACCCATCTTCAGTTCTAAATCTTCACCCGCTTCCGGTACACGGCTGGCGTGACCCGCCAGTGTCCACAGCGCGCGCTTATTCGCGCCGCGGAATTTTGCCCGCGCGACCATCTCCTGGCCGGTGTAACAGCCTTTTTTAAAGCTGATGCCGCCCAGCGCCTGCAGGTTGGTCGCCTGCGGAATAAACTGCGCGCTGTTGGCCGCGTCAATCACCGGCAGACCCGCTTCAATGTTCAGTGCCAGCCACTGCTGGCTGTTATTGAACTGGGCTTCACCGCGCAGGGCCTCAGTTACGCGCTCGGCGGTCGCGGCGTCGGTCACCAGCAGGAAACGCTCTGCAGGGTGTTCAAACCACAGAATGGAGGTCTCACCTTCGCTAACCAGCTGTTTTTCTGCATCCGGCAGTTCGTTGAACAGGTTTTTCAGCGCGGCACGCGCCTGAAAACCGGCCACGCCCAGCAGCACGTGCTCGTCATCTGGCGCAATGGTGACTTTGGAAAAGACCGCGTATTTCTTTAGCTCTTTAAGCTGGTCATCACGCAGGCTGCGGCGCTCAATAAAGGCAAAGCCATCCTGACGGCGGAACAGACGCAGGTTGCTCCACATTTTGCCTTTTGGATCGCAATGCGCAGCCAGCAGGTGCTGATGTTCGGTCATCTGGCTCACGTCTGCCGTGACCTGGCCCTGAAGGTATTTTTCGGCGTCGGCACCAACGAGTGTGGCCAGTGCCCAGTCATCAAGAGAAATAAGCGTCAGCGGCAGACGCGCAGAGGCGGCGGGCTGGCGAGGAGAAAATGGTGTAAATGCCATAACGGTATCCTGAATTGCTTAACGCTTTGATAATGCCTAATGGTAAAAGAGACTACAGCCATTGCAAGCGCTTTCAGCAGGCCATTCGTGCCATAACGCAGCAATGCGTAGCGCCACGCAAAATAGTGTAATCCGCTGTCTTTATAGGGGTTATTCTGGAAGCCCACTTCAGCTTCGCAATATTCCAGTAAAGAAACGGTCAAAAACACGTTACACTAGCGAGTGTCCCCGCAGAGAAATAAAGAAGACTGAACGGGGTACCGACTGTGCCAAACGTAATGCAGGAAACAGAACATGGATATTAACAACAAGGCCCGTATTCACTGGGCATGCCGACGCGGCATGCGTGAACTTGATATCTCCATCATGCCTTTCTTCGAATATGAGTATGACAGCTTAAGCGATGAGGATAAGCGTCTGTTTGTTCGCCTGCTTGAGTCTGACGATCCCGATTTATTCAACTGGCTGATGAACCACGGCAAGCCCGCCGACACCGAGTTGCAACGGATGGTGCAATTAATTCAAACACGGAATCGGGAACGTGGTCCTGTGGCAATCTGATCTTCGCGTCTCGTGGCGCTCGCAGTGGATGTCGTTATTGCTCCACGGCCTGGTCGCGGCATTTGTTTTACTGATGCCGTGGCCGCTTAGCTATACGCCGCTGTGGCTGTTGTTGCTGTCGTTCGTCGTTTTTGACAGCGTGCGCAGCCAGCGCCGAATCAATGCCCGCCAGGGTGAGATCAAATTACTGATGGACTCCCGCCTGCGCTGGCAGGGTAAAGAGTGGGATATCCTCGGTATGCCCTGGATGCTCAGTTCCGGCATGATGCTACGGTTACGCCAGGTGGGCGGCGGTAAGTGCCAGCATCTGTGGCTGGCCGCCGACAGTATGGATATTGCGGAGTGGCGGGAACTGCGCCGGATGCTACTGCAGCAGCAACCGACGCAGGAATAATACGCATTAACTGAACTTCTCGGCCATTTCGCCCAGAATCTGCTCGCACCAGGTTTGCAGACGCTCGTCGCTCAGATCGTACTGGTTGGTTTCATCCAGCGCGAGCCCGACAAACAGTTGGCCGTCTGCGATAATCGGTTTTTTACTGGTAAATTCGTAACCTTCCGTTGGCCAGTAGCCGATAAACGTGACGCCCTTCGGTGCCAGCTTATCGTGCAGCATGCCGAGTGCGTCCAGGAACCATTCCCCGTAACCGAACTGGTCGCCCATACCGTACATGGCAATGATTTTGCCGTCGAGGTTGAGCGTATCGAGCTGATCCCAGATGGCTTCCCAGTCTTCCTGTATCTCACCGAAATCCCAGGTCGGGATGCCGAGGATCAATACGTCGTACTGCTCCATCAGCGTGAGCGCATCGTCCTTCAGGTTATGCAACGTCACCAGTTCCGGGCCAATGATGTCGCGAATTTTCTCTGCCGCCATTTCGGTGTAGCAGGTGCTGGAACCATAAAACAGACCAATATTCATCGCGTATCTATCTCAATTCTTGCTATGACTTTGCGCGTAGTGTACCAGAAACCGCTCGCAATCAGGCATAATGCCCGGATTGCAGAATCAAAGGGGCTGATGTGGAAAAGGATCTCGCACTCATCGAACAGTTTCTCGACGCGCTGTGGCTGGAGAAAAACCTGGCCCAAAATACGCTGAGCGCCTATCGGCGGGACCTCACCATGCTGGTGGAGTGGCTGGCACACCGGGGACTGTCGCTGGAGAGCGTACAAAGCGACGACCTGCAGGCGCTGCTGGGCGAGCGTATGGAGGGGGGCTACAAAGCCACCAGCTCTGCGCGTCTGCTCAGTGCAATGCGTCGACTGTTCCAGCATCTCTACCGTGAGAAAATTCGCGCGGACGATCCCAGCGCCCTCCTGGCATCGCCTAAACTCCCGCAGCGGCTACCGAAAGATCTCAGCGAAGCACAAGTTGAGAGATTATTACAATCACCGGCTGTTGACCTGCCGCTGGAGTTACGCGATAAAGCCATGCTTGAGCTATTGTATGCTACCGGCTTGCGCGTTTCGGAACTGGTTGGCCTGACGATGAGCGACATCAGCTTGCGTCAGGGCGTGGTTCGTGTGATCGGTAAAGGGAACAAGGAACGGCTGGTCCCGCTGGGAGAAGAGGCGGTGTACTGGCTGGAAACGTATCTGGAGCACGGTCGTCCGTGGTTGCTGAACGGCGTTTCTATCGATGTTTTGTTCCCCAGCCAGCGTGCGCAGCAGATGACGCGGCAAACGTTCTGGCATCGCATCAAGCATTACGCCACACTGGCGGGCATTGACAGCGAAAAGCTGTCGCCGCACGTGTTGCGGCATGCCTTTGCGACACATCTGCTGAACCACGGCGCCGATCTGCGCGTGGTGCAGATGCTGCTGGGACACAGCGATCTTTCCACGACGCAAATTTACACCCATGTCGCGACGGAACGCCTGCGGCAGCTACACCAACAGCACCACCCTCGCGCGTGAGTGCCGACGAATTGTTACAGGATCTTATATGAAAAAGTCTTTTGCGCTGTTCACCCTGCTGGCAGCCTCTTTTACCGGTTTTGCCCATGCGGATGACGCCGCTATCAAACAGTCGCTGACGAAACTCGGCGTAACCAGCAGCGATATTCAGCCTGCGCCGGTGGCGGGGATGAAAACCGTTTTAACCAACAGCGGCGTGCTGTACGTGACCGAAGATGGCAAACACATTATTCAGGGGCCGATGTACGACGTAAGCGGCGCGCAGCCGGTGAACGTGACCAACCAGCTGCTGATGAAAAACCTGAATGCGCTTGAAAAAGAGATGATCGTTTATAAGGCGGCGCAGGAAAAACACGTTATAACCGTCTTTACCGACATCACCTGTGGCTACTGCCACAAGCTGCATGAAGAGATGAAAGATTACAACGCGCTGGGCATTACCGTGCGTTATCTGGCTTTCCCTCGCGCGGGTGTGCAGAGCCAGCCTGAGCAGGATATGAAGGCCATCTGGTGTGCAAAAGATCGTAACAAAGCGTTTGATGACGCGATGAACGGTAAGGGTGTGCAGCCGGCTTCCTGTGATATTGATATTGCCAACCACTACGCGCTGGGCGTGCAGTTTGGCGTGACCGGTACGCCAGCCATTGTCTTAAGCAACGGCTACGTTGTCCCGGGCTATCAGGGGCCAAAAGAGATGAAAGAGTTCCTCGACGCGCACCAGAAACAGTTTGGTGGTAAATAATCCGCGTGAAAGCCCCAATAAAATTGCGCCGCCGCGACGCGGTTGAACAGGTTGATTTGCCAGCCGATCTTCCTCCGCTGTTAAAGCGGCTCTACGCCAGCCGCGGCGTGCGGAGTGCAGGCGATCTTGAGCGCAGCGTCAAAGGGATGCTGCCCTGGCAGCAGCTGAACGGCATCGAAAAAGCCACTGAAATGCTCTACAACGCGCTTCGTGAAGGCACGCGCATTGTGGTGGTGGGGGATTTCGATGCCGACGGCGCCACCAGCACCGCGCTGAGCGTGCTCAGTCTGCGCGCGCTGGGCTGCGAAAACGTCACCTATCTGGTGCCTAACCGCTTTGAAGATGGTTATGGCCTTAGCCCGGAAGTGGTCGATCAGGCACATGCCCGCGGCGCGCAGATGATCCTGACCGTAGATAACGGGATCTCCTCCCATGCGGGGGTCGATCACGCGCATCAGTTGGGGATCCCGGTGCTGGTCACCGATCACCACCTGCCGGGGGAAACGTTGCCGGCCGCCGAAGCCATTATTAACCCGAATCTGCGGGACTGCGATTTCCCGTCGAAATCACTGGCGGGCGTGGGTGTGGCGTTTTATCTGATGCTGGCGCTGCGCACCCTGCTGCGGGATAAAGGCTGGTTCGAGTCCCGCGGGATCGCCGTGCCCAATCTGGCCGAGTATCTCGATCTTGTTGCGCTCGGCACCGTGGCGGACGTGGTACCGCTCGATACCAATAACCGTATCCTCACCTGGCAAGGGTTAAGCCGCATTCGTGCGGGCAAGTGTCGTCCGGGTATTAAGGCGCTGCTGGAGATTGCGAACCGCGATCCGCTCAAGCTCGCCGCCAGCGATTTGGGCTTTGCCCTCGGCCCGCGACTGAACGCGGCTGGCAGGCTGGACGATATGTCCGTCGGCGTCGCGCTGCTGCTGTGCGATAACATTGGTGAAGCGCGCGTGCTGGCGAATGAACTGGATGCGCTGAACCAGACCCGCAAAGAGATCGAACAGGGAATGCAGGCTGAAGCACTAACCCTGTGTGAAAAGCTTGAACGCAGCGGTGAAACATTGCCGGGCGGGCTGGCGATGTACCACCCTGAATGGCATCAGGGGGTGGTGGGCATTCTGGCGTCGCGTATTAAAGAGCGTTTCCACCGTCCGGTGATTGCATTTGCGCCCGCAGGCGATGGCACGCTGAAGGGCTCCGGTCGTTCGATTCAGGGGCTGCACATGCGCGATGCGCTGGAGCGTCTGGATACGCTCTACCCGGGCCTGATGCTCAAATTCGGTGGTCACGCGATGGCGGCAGGCTTGTCGCTGGAAGAGGCGAAATTCGACGAGTTCCAGCGTCTGTTTGGCGAACTGGTGACTGACTGGATCGACCCCGCTCTGCTGCAGGGTGAAGTGATTTCCGACGGTGAGCTCGCACCGATGGAGATGACCATGGAAGTGGCGCAAATGCTACGCGATGCAGGCCCGTGGGGACAGATGTTCCCGGAGCCGCTGTTCGATGGCCGCTTCCGTCTGCTGCAACAGCGCATCGTGGGCGAACGTCACTTGAAAGTGATGGTGGAACCGGTGGGCGGTGGCCCGCTGTTGGATGGTATTGCCTTTAACGTCGATACCGCTGTCTGGCCGGACAATGGCGTACGCGAGGTCGAACTGGCCTACAAACTGGATATCAACGAGTTTCGCGGTAACCGCTCCCTTCAAATCATCATCGACAATATCTGGCCAATTTAGCGGCAGTAATCTCTATAAAAAAGGGCGTGGATTCGGTACAATCCCGCTCTTATCACCGCATTTTGACAAGTCCATAAAAGAAAACAGACCATGTTTGAAATTAATCCGGTAAAAAACCGTATTCAGGACCTCACGGAGCGCTCTGACGTTCTTAGGGGGTATCTTTGACTACGATGCCAAGAAAGAGCGTCTTGAAGAAGTAAACGCCGAGCTGGAACAGCCGGACGTCTGGAACGAGCCTGAACGCGCGCAGGCGCTGGGTAAAGAGCGTTCCTCTCTCGAAGCTATCGTAGATACGCTGGATCAAATGGCTCAGGGGCTGGAAGACGTTTCCGGTTTGCTGGAGCTGGCTGTAGAAGCCGACGACGAAGAAACCTTTAACGAAGCCGTGGCAGAGCTCGACGTGCTGGAAGAGAAGCTGGCGCAGCTTGAGTTCCGTCGTATGTTCTCCGGCGAATACGATAGCGCTGACTGCTATCTCGATATCCAGGCGGGTTCTGGCGGTACTGAAGCGCAGGACTGGGCCAGCATGCTGATGCGCATGTATCTGCGCTGGGCTGAAGCGCGTGGCTTCAAAACCGAGATTATCGAAGAGTCTGAAGGCGAAGTGGCTGGCATTAAGTCCGTCACCATCAAGATCATTGGTGACTACGCCTACGGCTGGCTGCGTACCGAAACCGGCGTTCACCGCCTGGTACGTAAGAGCCCGTTCGACTCCGGTGGTCGTCGTCATACCTCATTCAGCTCCGCGTTTGTTTACCCCGAAGTTGACGAAGATATCGATATCGAAATCAACCCGGCAGATCTGCGTATCGACGTTTACCGCGCATCTGGCGCGGGTGGACAGCACGTTAACCGTACGGAATCAGCGGTACGTATTACCCACATTCCAACCGGGCTGGTAACACAGTGCCAGAACGACCGTTCCCAGCATAAGAACAAAGACCAGGCCATGAAGCAGATGAAAGCGAAGCTTTATGAGCTGGAGATGCAGAAGAAAAATGCTGAGAAACAGGCGATGGAAGACAACAAGTCTGATATCGGCTGGGGCAGCCAGATCCGTTCTTACGTCCTTGATGACTCCCGCATCAAAGACCTGCGTACCGGGGTTGAAACCCGTAACACGCAGGCGGTGCTGGACGGCAGCCTGGACCAATTTATCGAAGCAAGTTTGAAAGCAGGGTTATGAGGAACCAACATGTCTGAACAACAAGCACAGGGCGCTGACGCGGTAGTCGATCTTAACAACGAACTGAAAACCCGCCGCGAGAAGCTGGCAGCGCTGCGCGAGCAGGGCGTGCCGTTCCCGAACGATTTTCGTCGTGACCACACCTCAGACCAACTGCACGCTGACTTCGACGCTAAAGAAAACGAAGAGCTGGAAGCGCTGAACATCGAAGTGGCCGTTGCGGGCCGTATGATGACCCGTCGTATCATGGGTAAAGCCTCTTTCGTTACCCTGCAGGACGTGGGCGGCCGCATTCAGCTGTACGTTTCCCGTGACGATCTGCCAGAAGGCATCTACAACGAGCAGTTCAAGAAGTGGGACCTGGGCGATATCTTGGGCGCGAAAGGTAAACTGTTCAAAACCAAGACCGGTGAACTGTCTATCCACTGCACCGAACTGCGTCTGTTGACCAAAGCCCTGCGCCCGCTGCCGGACAAATTCCACGGCCTGCAGGATCAGGAAGCGCGCTACCGCCAGCGTTATCTGGACCTCATCTCTAACGATGAGTCCCGCAAGACCTTCAAAATTCGCTCCCAGATCATGGCCGGTATCCGCCAGTTCATGGTTAACCGCGACTTTATGGAAGTGGAAACCCCAATGATGCAGGTGATCCCAGGCGGTGCTTCCGCACGTCCGTTCATCACCCATCACAACGCCCTGGACCTGGACATGTACCTGCGTATCGCGCCGGAACTGTACCTGAAGCGTCTGGTGGTAGGTGGGTTCGATCGCGTGTTCGAAATCAACCGTAACTTCCGTAACGAAGGCATCTCCGTGCGTCATAACCCAGAGTTCACCATGATGGAACTCTATATGGCGTATGCAGATTATAAAGATCTGATTGAGCTGACCGAATCCCTGTTCCGCACCCTGGCGCAGGACATTCTGGGCACCACGCAGGTACCTTACGGTGAAGAAGTGTTCGACTTCGGCAAGCCGTTCGAAAAACTGACCATGCGCGAAGCCATCAAGAAATACCGTCCTGAAACCAACATGGCGGATCTGGATAACTTCGATTCTGCAAAAGCGATCGCTGAAAGCATCGGTATTAAAGTGGAGAAGAGCTGGGGTCTGGGCCGTATCGTGACCGAGATCTTTGAAGAAGTGGCAGAAGCGCACCTGATTCAGCCGACCTTCATCACTGAATACCCGGCTGAAGTGTCCCCGCTGGCGCGTCGTAATGACGAGAACCCGGAGATTACTGACCGCTTTGAATTCTTCATCGGTGGCCGTGAAATCGGCAACGGCTTTAGCGAGCTGAACGATGCAGAAGATCAGGCGCAGCGCTTCCAGGATCAGGTTGACGCAAAAGCGGCAGGCGACGACGAAGCGATGTTCTTCGACGAAGACTACGTGACGGCGCTGGAACACGGCCTGCCACCAACGGCGGGTCTGGGTATTGGTATCGACCGTATGGTAATGCTGTTCACCAACAGCCACACCATCCGCGACGTGATCCTGTTCCCAGCGATGCGTCCGGTTAAATAACGTCTGCAGATCGTAAAAAGCCCCGTGCGATAGTCGCCGGGGCTTTTTTATTTGGCGGCGAAGGCCCGAAGTTTTTCGCGTGCCGCCGTCGCTTCCATCACCATCCAGGGGCTAAAGGCCCACGGTGTGGCATCCAGAGCCTGGAACAACGCGTCCAGATCAACCCATTCGTATGCCATCACTTCATCACTGTTGATCGTCAGCTCATTCGTTATCCTGGCGGCAAAGACCGGGCAAATCTCATTTTCGACGATCCCGGAAGGATCGGTTTCACAGTAGCGAAACTCAGCGGCGACAGGGGTGATCCCGGTAATTTCGGCTCCCACTTCATAGCGGCAGCGGCGCACAATAGCTTGATCAATCGCTTCACCAGATTGCGGATGGCCGCAGACTGAGTTCGTCCAGACACCCGGCCAGGCTTTTTTGCTTAATGCGCGACGGGTGATAAGACACTCCCCTTTGGCATTAAAGAGCCATGAAGAGAACGCCAGATGGAGTGGGGTATGGGAGGTATGTGCAGCGTATTTTTCCTGAGTGCCAATCACCATTCCCTGGTCATTTACCAAAATAACGTGTTCTTGAATACTCATTGATGCTCCAGTGCTAACCATGCGGATGGTTCAGCACCACCAGCGATGTCATTATACTGCATTCCGGTACGAACGGTTTGTTCCACAGAGCGGAAAAGGGCTGACCCATATCTGTTTGGGCTGGTATTATAGGGCGCCATTCACGCTGACCGAGGATCTGTTTTGTTTGCAGGAAGCCTGACGAGAAACCCCATCACTGCCGTGTTCTGCCTGATGCTGACGCTATTACTGGCAGGCTGTTCAGGGAGTAAATCTTCGGATATGGGCAGCTATTCCGGTGCGGTCTATACCGTGAAGCGCGGGGATACGCTGTACCGGATTTCGCGCGCGACGGGGACCAGCGTAAAGGAGCTGGCGCGTCTGAATAATATCTCTCCGCCATATACCATCGAAGTGGGGCAGAAGCTGAAGGTTAATGGCGGTTCATCCTCGGGCAAAAAATCGTCGTCGAAAGGCAAAACCGCCAAAGTGACGCCATCCTATGCGGTGCCGCAATCCTCCTGGCCGCCTGTCGGACAGCGCTGCTGGATTTGGCCGGCCAGCGGCAAAGTTGTGTTGCCGTACTCCTTATCTGAAGGCGGCAATAAGGGAATCGATATTGCAGCCGCGCGCGGTACGCCGGTTTATGCCTCCGGGGCAGGGAAGGTCGTGTACGTGGGCAACCAGCTGCGCGGTTACGGTAATCTGATCATGATTAAGCATGGTGAAGACTACATCACGGCTTATGCGCATAACGACACAATGCTGGTTAATAACGGCCAGAACGTGAAGGCGGGGCAGAAGATCGCCACCATGGGCAGCACGGGGACGGATACGGTGAAGCTGCACTTCCAGATCCGTTATAAGGCCACCGCCATCGACCCGCAGCGTTATCTTCCGGCACTGGGCAGCAAGCCGAAGTGCTAAGTGATTATTTTATCGCCATTTAGTTGCGAAGAGGCTTGTATGAAGAGGCGTAAGGTCTATAATGCTTTACGCACCTCAAAGCGGGCGTAGTTCAATGGTAGAACGAGAGCTTCCCAAGCTCTATACGAGGGTTCGATTCCCTTCGCCCGCTCCAGACCTTTCTTAAAGACTAAATCCTAAGCGACTCTGTTTAAAGCTTTCTGGCTGATTTACTTACTGTAAGCAATTTTGAACATCGCACTGCCATCCAGCATTCTCGCTAAATAGCAGCCCGACTTTTTTGACGTTAACCCTTTATCTTCAGTTCCTTGATACGGAAATCATTTCCCATACTGGCTGACACATGGCTGACTACCGCGAGTTCAGCCTGACTGCCCGTGGCTTTGAATTTTCCACTCAGGGTTACCCATTCATTTGCCTGCTTCAGTTCCAGGGGGGCGGAAATGTCTTTGCCATCAGCACGCAGCGAAACCTTTGGCGCTTCATATTTTCCTATGATGCGCGCAATTTTCACCGTCCAGGTATATTCATGCCCGGCAGTCAGACCTGTCAGCGTCTTTTTGAGGATCTCACCGGCATGGTTTTTATTAGGTCTGGTAATAAACTCGACGGCACGGGTGTTGGCGTCAACCAGGTAAAGATCGTGCCCGGCAGGTCCGGCCTGCCAGTTATTCCAGTTATCGCGCTCAAAGTTGGTTAAATCTTCAAACGGAGCTGCCGCCGCGGCGGAAATATCTGCCTCGCGATACACTTCAACGCTGAATTCACCGGCGTTGTCTTTGTACTGGTCTTTGCCATCGGCAAAAAACAGCGTCAACGTCCCTTCAGCTGGAACCGACCAGCGGTATTTATGATTACCAACCGGATAATTTTCGTTACCAAGGCGTGCCTGAAGCGAAGGATTGCGTAACGTTAGCGTTTCACCCTCTCGGGGAATACGCCCCTGTGGTGCGGTAAGCGCAAAATTTTCACTTCCATTCCTGGCCCAACCACTGGCCAGAATAGTAATTATCTCTCCCGCTTTGAGGGCAACTCCTGTATTTGTCCCTTCGGCATTTTTTGCGTCAACTTTTCCTGACCAGATTAAATTTTCGCTCATGTCTGACTCCTGTGACAGCGTGGCGAAGAATTTCGCCATTGAAAGATAGTCCTTACGAAATGCGTGATTTAAGTCACTCAGTTCTGCTAACCGCCTGATAATTTGAATAAATAAAATCCTGAGAAGCACGAACTTCTCATCATCATTACCCGGTTGTTATCGGCAGGAATGAGAATAGTCAGGTGGTATATACAATTCAAAACGCTAAAAGCTTTATTAAGGGTTGCGATTTTGTAATCAATTAAAAATATTAAAATAATTATCGCTGAATTAGGAATAATCTTAAGAAATAAGAGGGTGAGTGCAGGGTTTTTAAATCGTTTATTCTCCCCATTGTTTACGTTGATATTCATGTAAGCACTTCAGGAAATCGGGCATACTTATCACGTGTCATGCGGGTAAAGTTCAAAAATAAACAAATTATCTTTTTACGTATGCCATACCCTCTGATATACCTTCATTCCCTCATACCAGTCTGAGTGATGGCCGCTGTGGTCTATACTGGCCATTATCGAATACCCAAAGGTGGTGTCATGCATATATTGCCTCCTGTTCGCCCTGAACATTCCATTGAACGTCTGACGGCGGTACTTGAACCCATTGCGGAAAAAGTGAAGCTCGCGCCGCGCAAGCGGATTACCTGGAAACATAAAGGCCGCCAGCAAATGTATCTTTTTCAGGAAGGAGAGCTTTCTTTGTTGCGGGCATCTGACGGGTTGCTGTTAGTCAGCGTTTTTGAGCCACATCTGTTCGGCATTGCTGAAATGATCCAGCCGACTCAAGGACATATACTACGCGCAGAACGGGAGTCTCTGATTTTGCGTGCTGATGCAGATGAAGCCGCCGCGCGATTTCGTGAACAGGGCGTCTGGGAGGATGTGGCAGCCTTGCTGTCGTACCATACGGCCTATCTCATTTATCGTGATGCCCAGGTTGTGCAGCAGCGCACCTATTCCGTGATTCGCAGCTATCTGCAGGAGATGATATTACTGCCCGATGAGGTGCGGATGCGAACAACTATTCTGGAATATATTCAGGATCGTACGCTTCTTTCCCGCAGCAGTATTCTCAATGTATTATCTGCACTTAAGCAAGGTAAATATATCGCGTTCAAACGTGGCGGATATTTACTGGAGGTAGGGCATTTGCCAGAGTCATTTTAAAATTTAAAAATAAACAGAAAATGATTTCGCGATCGTCGTGTTTGTCGATATCGTTTGCTCACTGAAATATTCAACAGAGTAAACGGGATTTCTATGAAAAAGACACTTGTTGCATTAATTCTGGCTAACGCTTTTACCGCAACGTCTGCATTTGCAGCGGCAGATACAGGCACCTGGTATAGCGGTGCTAAATTCGGCTGGTCACACTATTTTGACGCCAGCACCGGCTCGAAAGCGAGCGATAATAATAATGGCTCGAACCAGTATAATATCGATCATGATAATGTCGGTGGTGGGGTATACGCGGGTTATCAGATGACTCCGTGGCTGGCACTGGAAGGCGGGTACGATTATTTAGGCAATATGCAGATTAAAGGCAAACATAGCGCGGGGGCACAAATGAAAAGCCAGGGGCTACAGATGTCCTTAAAAGCCAGCTATGCCGTGACCGACAGCTGGGATATCTATGGTCGTGCCGGAGCGATGGCCTATCGTGCTGAATCTGATGTAAGTGGTCACAATCGTTTTGAAACAGGCGTTCGCCCGCTTGCCGCAGTCGGGACGGAGTATGCGTTTAACAAAAATTTAGCGGGCCGTCTGGAATATCAATGGGTAAGCAACGTGGGTAATGCCAACCAGATTGGCGTCAGCAGCGACGTAAGCTCTGTGACTGCAGGTCTGACATGGCGATTTGGACAGCACGATTAATCTTTGCCATCCTTTCCGTTACAAAAGCCCGACTGTTCAGCAGTTGGGCTTTTGGCATTTAACCGGTGACTAAAGGTTGAAGGACAATGTTAATCTTTTGCAGTCCCGTGACGTTTTTATCTTTCAGGTACTGCTGATTAACCATTTCCAGCTGCTCAAGTTTAGTCAGCGAGGCGAAGACCGGCTGAACAGGGCTATCTTCGGTAAAAATATCTTTCGCGGTAGTCTGTTGTAAATAATCTGATTTCAACTGCGCAGTTAAACGGTCGATCTGAACTTTATTTTCCTGATACAGCGCAGCGATATGCGATGCCGGAATTTCTGGCGGTTTTTCTCCGGGTAAAACTAATGGGATCTGCAGATGATGGATTTGTTCAACCTTATCAGGCGCAGAAGCGCTGCAGGCGGTTAATAAACTGAGGCTGAGCAGAGTCAGTAATAATGACCGTTTCTTCATGGGGGACTCGTGTTAAATAAGCAGAGCGGACATTATCGTAAACAACCGATACATCTTCAGATTAAACTTGTTTAATTTTAAATATCCCGGCGGGAATAATCAGCCAGGCTGACGCAGCCACCCCGTCAGCCTCAGTCATGCACGCAGGGGAAACAATCCGGCAAGAAAACGCTATACGTTATAGCCATCAGGATCCCGTAAGGCTATGCTTCATTCAGCACGATAATAATTACAGAGGCAATGTCATGGATAAAGAACTACTGGATGCGGGTTACCGGGCCTATACCGGGGAGAAAATTGACGTCTACTTCAATACCGGGATCTGCAAACACTCCGGTAACTGCGTTCGCGGCAGCGCAAAGCTGTTTAATCTGAAACGTAAACCGTGGATCATTCCTGATGAAGTGGACGTGGAAATCGTTGTACGCGTGATTGATACCTGCCCGAGCGGTGCGCTGCAGTATCGCCAAAAATAAGCGAGGAACCATGGATATTCTGGAAGGCCATAACAAGTTTTATGTGAACGATGCGAACGGCAATCAGGTCGCAGAGATTGTCTTCGTGCCCACAGGTGAGCATCTGAGTATTATTGAGCATACCGATGTCGATCCGAGCCTGAAGGGGCAAGGGGTTGGTAAGCAGCTGGTGGCGAAGGTGGTGGAGAAAATGCGCGGTGAGAATCGCAAAATTATCCCGCTGTGTCCGTTTGCGAAGCATGAGTTTGATAACACGCGGGAATATGACGATATTCGGGCGTAAAACACACCGGCGATGGCCGGTGTTTTTTTATCTCACCTGCTCCAGCAGCAATCCCAGCGCGATCGCCACCATAATCCCCCCTGAGGCCATGCTCACCGCACGTGCCGCCTGCGGACGGGTCGCCAGCACCGCTTTCGAACCATATCCCACCAGCAAATAGACTAGTGTGCAGGTGATAAGATGCATCACACCCAAGGCTGACATCTGCGTGGCAATCGACCAGCTTCCCTTTGGATCGGTAAACTGCGGAAGCAACGCCAGAAACAGTAAGAAGACTTTTGGGTTGAGCCCGCTGATACATAATCCCTTCACCGCCCACTGTTTCCAGTTTCCTGCATGCTGTACGGTGTTTTCCGGCGCAGCAGGATGGCGTAACAGCGTGATGCCGAGCCACAGCAGATAAACCGCCCCCGCAATTGTCAGCCCTGATAATGCCAGTGGATGTTGAGCCATCAACACACCCACGCCCGCCACTACGACCAGCGTGGCGAGCAGATGCCCGGACATCAGCCCCATCACCGCCGGCACTACGCGCCGCCCGTTGATCCCGGCGCTGATCGCATAGGCCCAGTCTGCACCCGGTGTCATGATGAGCAGGAAGGACACCACCCAAAAACCGGCCACAATACTCATTTCCATCGTCTGTGAAACTCCTGTACCTGAATTACCCGGAGAGAAAGAATATCGGTATCGGTACGAAATGAGTTTTCAATGTTATGCTCATAAAACGCTAAAATTGAGAAAATCTTCCATATGGATAGCATTGATCGAAAAATTCTTGCTGAACTGCAGGCTGATGGCCGTTTATCTCTTACGGAGCTGGCGGAGCGGGTGAACCTGAGCCTCTCTCCGTGTCACCGACGCGTACGTGCGCTGGAGCAGAGCGGAGCCATTACGGGGTATCGCGCCAATCTCGATCCCGCCAAAATGGGGTTTAATTTCCTGGCGATTGTGTTTGCCACCCTGAAAGAGGGTGATAAGAAAGCGGTCAGCGCGTTCGAAGAGGCGGTGGAAGAGATCCCGCAAATCGTGCTGGCCCAGCGATTATTTGGTGATCCCGACTACCTGATGCATGTTGTCACCCGCGATCTGTCGGCTTTTCAGAAACTGTATGACGAGAAACTTTCTGCCATGCCAGGCGTACAGCATCTTCGCTCTACGCTGGTGATGAAAACGGTCGTGCAGGACAGACCGTTTCCACTGTAAAAATCAGACGCGCCCGGCAGAAGGCCGGGCACGCGAGGGTTAGCCGACAAACATCACCGACACGCACAGCACGCCAACAATCAGCGTGAGCAGGCTGCCAATGGAGCGATACGGCTTCAGGGCGGGGATCAGGTAGGTCGACAGCGTCGGCATGATAAACAGGATCATGGCGATAAGCGGACCGCTGATGGCGTAAATCATCGAAATGGCGTTCGGGTTAATGCAGCAGACCGCAAAGGTGATCAGCGACACGCCCAGAATAGAAATCGCACGGTTAAAGGCGCGGCTCTTCTTCACGCCGACCTGATTCAGCGACGACTTTACGATTTCCGTCGCCCCTTCAATCACCCCAAAATAGGTGCCCAGGAACGATTTCGACATGGCAATAATCGCCACAATAATGCCGGAAATGCCGAGCCAGGCCGGAGAAGAGGGCATCATCGACAGCGCTGACAGGATCGTCACCCCTTGCTCTTTTGCGGTCACAATATAGGACGGCGGAATCGAGAGCAGGCAGCTGAACACAAAGAACAGCACGCTCAGGCAGATGATCAGATACGCCACCTTCATGATTTTCTTGCACTTGTCCATGGCTGCGTCACCGAACCTCTCGCGGCGATCGACGGCAAAGGTGGAGATAATCGGCGTATGGCTAAACGCGAACACCATCACCGGGATTGAGATCCACACCTGATGCAAAGTGTGGCGATCAAACGCCATCTGGCTGGTGAGTAGTGAGGGTTGCCAGCTGCCGGTCAGGTACAGGGAGACAAACAGGAAATAGGCGATCAGCGGAAACACCAGGAAGCCCATCACTTTGATCGTGATATGTCGCCCCATCAGGAAGATAAGATTCAATACCAGCACCACGCCAAAACTGACCAGCACGCGAGTGGCGGTATCCACTGTCATCCTTTTTGCCAGTTGCTCGGTTAATGAATTGGTGATGGCCACGGCGTAAATCTGCACCACCACGAAGAAGGCGATGAAATAGAGCGTGGTGATCAGATTCCCGATTTTCCTGCCGTAGTAGTGGGAGACCGCGCCGGTGATCCCTTCATTGCCTTTCGTTTTTGACGACAGGATAAATTGCGCCAGCGCTTTATGCGGCCAGTAGGTTAATGGGTAGGCCACAAGGGCGGTAATGAACAGGACAATAGCGCCTGCGGAGCCCAGCTGGATGGGCAAGAACAGCGTTCCTGCGCCCACGGCCGTGCCATAGAGAGCGAAACTCCACAGAGTCTCATCTTTTGACCAAATTTTCGACATTAGAGCAACGTATCAACTAGCAAACCATTCAGAATGGAGTGCAATTTACCATAGTTATGCGTTGAGAGCGCAGTTGCTTCGACGGAGTTTGGCCGGACCAGTCGTCCGGCCAGAGGGGAGTTAGCCCGCCAGGGCGCGTCGCTGCTGACGACGCTTCAGGAATTTCTCACGTAACGTGTCATACGCCCAGTTGTAGAACATGGTGTAGGGCAGGAAGAACAGGAAGAAACCTATTTCCAGCGTGAATGCCTGCACCAGCGTGACGCCAAGAACCGCAGCGACAATCGACACGCCAATCACGATAAACCCACATTCGAACCCCAGGGCATGCAGCGCGCGGACTTTTGCCGTGCGTTTTACGCGCTGGACAGGCCAGAAACGGTCGAAACCGAAGTTATAGATAATGTTCCAGAGCATGGCCGTAGTGGCGAGGATAATGGTCAACCCACCCATCTCCACCACGGAACGCTGCATCAGCCACGCTGCTGTTGGGGCGAGGATCGCCGTGGCAATCCCCTCAAAGCAGACCGCGTGGAAGATCCGCTCCGGCAGTTTACGTTGGAGTGCATCCTGATGTTGCATAGCTTTCGACCTCGTTAATTCGCCGGTATGGGCGTTGATGGTGCCTATTTTTATCGCTAAAGGTGATATATTAAAGATGGTATCCATCGATAAAGTAGATAGGTTATGCGCTACTCACCTGAAGCCCTTACCGCGTTTGTTGAAACCGTGGCAGCGGGCTCTTTCTCTGCTGCCGCACGGCGGCTGCGTAAAAGCCAGTCAACAATCAGCACCTCGATTGCCAATCTTGAAGCTGACCTCGGCTTTGATCTGTTCGACCGTTCGGCGCGCCAGCCGGTGTTAACCGCTCAGGGAGAGCAGGTGCTGGGCTATGTCCAGGCGATCCTCGCCGCCAGCACGCGGCTGGACGAACTGGCGGTATCGTTGACCGCGCAAACGGAGGCGCGCCTGACGTTTGTCCTCTCTGATACGCTTAACCCGGACGTGCTGGAAGATCTGATGAACCAGTTTGACCAGCGTTTTCCCCATACGGAATTTGAGTGCCTGATTGGCGAGGAAGAGGACGTCATCGATCTGCTGCAAAAGGAGAGGGCGCAGGTTGGCCTGACGGAGGCGCGTGACGCTTACCCGACCGATATCGGCGTCACCCGGCTGCCGATGCAAACCCGGATGGCGATTTATGTCGCGACCACGCATCCTCTGGCCGGGCAACATGAAGTGCAGGCCGATGAGCTGCACGGCTGGCGGGAACTGCGGCTCAGCACCTACCTGGAGCGCGAGGCAACGCTCGCCCGGGGGCCGGTCTGGTCGGCACCGAATTACCTGTTACTGCTGAGTATGGCGGTGCAGGGATTTGGCTGGTGCGTGTTGCCGTGTGCGCTGGTGGAAGAATTTGCCGCCGCGAAATCGCTGGTGCAGTTGAATGTCCCTGGCTGGCCTCGCGCGATCGGTATTGATTTGCTATGGAATAAACGATCCCCTCCCGGCGTCGCCGGAAGCTGGCTGCGGCAGTATCTGCAGGACGCACGCTGATCCTTGTGATTAAACTCACTATTTTTAAACAATTAAGATAAATGCCAGTAACAATCCTCTACTATCGTCATGTCCTTTAACGCAGAGGTGGTGATGAAAGATGTCGTTATAGTGGGTGCGTTGCGTACAGCTATCGGCTGTTTTCAGGGAGCGCTGGCGCGTCACTCGGCTGTTGAACTGGGTAGCGTGGTGGTGAAAGCGCTGGTGGAGCGCAGCGGGATCCCGGCACATGAAGTCGATGAGGTGATCCTCGGACAGGTCCTGACGGCCGGCGCCGGGCAAAACCCTGCCCGTCAGGCGGCGCTAAAAGGCGGCCTGCCCAACACCGTCTCGGCAATCACCATCAACGACGTCTGTGGCTCAGGGTTAAAGGCGCTGCATCTTGCCACGCAGGCCATCCAGTGTGGTGAAGCGGATGTGGTCATTGCCGGTGGGCAGGAGAACATGAGCCGCGCGCCGCATGTCCTCACCGACAGCCGCACCGGCGCGCAGCTGGGTAACAGCCAGCTGCTCGACAGCCTGGTGCATGACGGGCTATGGGACGCGTTTAATGATTATCATATGGGCGTGACGGCGGAAAACCTGGCGCGTGAGTACGGTATAAGCCGTGAACTGCAGGATGCTTACGCGTTGAGCTCGCAGCAGAAAGCGCGTGCCGCGATTGATTCCGGGCGTTTTCGCGATGAAATTGTCCCGGTGTGCACCCAGCGCCAGAACGGTCAGACGATTGTCGTCGACACCGATGAGCAGCCGCGAACCGATGCCAGCGCAGAAGGGCTGGCCATGCTCAATCCTGCTTTTGAAACGCAAGGTTCGGTCACGGCGGGAAATGCCTCTTCGATTAACGACGGTGCGGCGGCGGTGATGATGATGAGCGAAAGCAAAGCGCAGGAACTGGATCTCCCCGTACTGGCCCGGATTAAGGCGTTTGCCAGCGTGGGGGTTGATCCGGCGTTAATGGGGATCGCGCCGGTGTATGCGACCCGCCGCTGCCTGGATCGCGCGGGCTGGCAGCTTTCCGATGTGGATCTGATTGAAGTCAACGAGGCCTTTGCCGCGCAGGCGATCTCAGTGGGCAAAATGCTGGAGTGGGATCCGCTGCGGGTGAATGTCAACGGCGGTGCGATTGCGCTCGGTCATCCCATCGGTGCTTCCGGCTGCCGCATTCTGGTATCGCTGGTTCACGAGATGAAAAAGCGTAACGCCCGTAAAGGCATTGCCACGCTCTGTATCGGCGGTGGGCAAGGAGTAGCGCTGGCTATCGAACGTTAATCCCTTCCTTCATAAAAAAACCTCCCGATGGGAGGTTTTTTTATGCGCGTTATTCCTGCCTGACGTGATCTCCCTCCATTAATTTCGCCTAAATCCCACTTGTTTGTTGACGTGTATCACGCCGATTTGTACCGAAAAAAATGAAACAAATAATTACGATCTTGCTCACTAAAATAGCATTTATTAAAAAATAAACTGCCATTTCATAAAAATGAAACGTTATTTTAATTGAGGGTTTTTGTCATGTTTAACAAATCTCTGGTTGTAGCTTCTCTTATTGGTACTTCTTTCGCCGCGCAGGCGGTGACCGTCGATCTGCGTCATGAATACATCGACAACGGCGCAAATGCAGACCGTGTTTCAGTCTCGCATCGCTTTGCGAATGGCGTCGGTTTTTCTGTAGAAGCGAAATGGAAATCGGGTGGCGATAAGGCCGACCAGCCGTTTGCGGATGTGGTGGGTAACGGTCATGAAGATCAAATTAGCTGGCGCTGGAAAGCGACAGAGAATATTGCGCTGACTCCCGCGTTCACGCTTGAGAGTAACGACAGTCGTACCATTTATAAACCGAACCTGCACCTGCAATACAGTTTCGATAATGGCTTTTACGTGGCCGCGCGTTACCGTTATGAATATACCCGTTATCCGTCGAGCTCTAATAAAGACGATGACAAAGTTAACCGTGGTGATGCCTGGGTCGGCTGGGTTATGGGAGACTGGCGTACCGAACTGAATTATGTTTATGCAAAAAGTACGGAAGGGATGGTCCGTAATAATAATAAAGATTATTCCACCGAATATAACGCGAAGCTGGCGTATAAATGGGATAAAAACTGGGCGCCATATGTTGAGGTGGGTAACGTGGGTGTGAAAGAGAGCGATGAACGTCAGACCCGCTTCCGTTTAGGCGTGGCGTATTCCTTCTGATATTTCCCTCCAGGCCCGGTGAGCGCAGCGTCACCGGGCAAAACGTTCAGAGCAAAAAAAGCCCTCCGTAAGGAGGGCAAGGCCAGTTACAGAAACACATTTTTAAATCATGCAGACAACATATCCGGTTGCGCGGGGAGTTTCGCAATATAGAGGGCAGGTTTACCGTCTTTATCGGAACTGAACAGCACCGCTTTCTCGTCCGGTGTAAAGGAGGGATGCGGATGGGTGACCTGGCGGCTATTTTCTACCGTCGCCCAGGACGTGTCATGACGGGCGATGCGATAGTAGCGCTTTTTGGCCACGTCAAAGGCGTAGAGATAGGGATCGTTATCGATGGTGTAACCGTGGGTGTCTTTCACATCCACCGGTGTGCCGGAACCGTCGCCCACCAGTAACGTGCCGTCGAAATTACTCATCAAATGTGAACAGGATGGCATCTGCATTATCGTCTCATTCACGCCGGTTTGTGGATCGAAGCGGCAGATGGAACGACCCTGCTGGCCTTTCAGATACGAGACGTATACCAGCGCGGAGCCATCCGGGACCCAGAATTCGTGGGTACAGCTTTCACCTTGTGCATGCGTCTTGACTTTACGTATGTCGGTGCCATCTTCGTTGACCAGCCACATCCGGGCATCGACCAGATCGTGTGGTCCCTCGTGACAAAACGCCACCGTATGGTCATCAAACGGACGATAGATAGGATGCCCCAGCCACTTCTTCTCTTCATGAATGATTGAGCTCTCGCCGGTTTTCAGATCCACGCGCAGCAGCCGGCAGTGTGGCCCTTTATGGAAGAAGTCGTGGAAAATTTGCCAGTCGTTCAGCGGTGTCCAGTCGCGTTTCGCAATTTCAATGCCCACAAGGCTGGTGCAGTCGCTGTTCGCCACCCAGGTGCCGTAACCGACCCAGTCATCCGGGACGCGGTACACTTCACGCTCTGCCCGTGTCTCAAGAGAGACCTCCATAAGCGTGCGATCGTTCTTCACATAGTAGAAGGCGCGATCGTCCGGGGAGAGAAATCCGCCAAAGGTGTTATCGCCTGCGCCCTCCGTCAGCTGTACGGCTTCGGCGTTCTGCAGATCCAGCAGGTAATAGTTCCAGTGACCATCGAACGCTCCGGCGAACAGCAGATGACTGCCGTCATTAAAGAAGCACTTCTGGTAAAAGTAGTTGCGATGACAGGTTACTTCAGGCGGGGTCAGACGCGTGACTTCGACGCCTGTATCCGGATCCCGGCCGATCTCGTAGTTCAGCTTGACCCGCATACCTTTAGCCATAATGCGCTCCTTTCGGCAATAAAAATAAGATTAAAAAGTAGGTGTTAAATTATCAAAACACCGTTTTATTTAGTGTGACTTATCGCGCAGTTTGTCAGTTTGAGGGAGATGAAGCGGCGAATCCTGACGCTTCCGTGATCGGAACACCATTTCTGGTATAAAGAATCACAAAAAATGAAACGATGTTTTAAATGTAATTGAAAACCCCATTATGGGCGTTTACACTGTGCTTATCCTTAAAACGGAACGTCGTTTCGTTAATTTTCTGCCTTCGGGCACGATCCATTCTGGAGGTTATCGTGGACGTCAGACAAAGCATCCACAGCGCGCACGCCAAAACCCTCGACACGCAGGGGCTGCGCAGTGAATTTTTAGTTGAGCAGGTGTTTGAAGCCGATCGCTACACCATGGTCTACAGCCACATTGACCGCATTATTGTGGGCGGAATTATGCCGGTGACCAAAACTGTCTCCGTGGGTGGGGAAGTGGGTAAGCAGCTCGGCGTGAGCTATTTCCTGGAACGGCGTGAACTGGGCGTGATTAACATTGGCGGGCCGGGCACCATTACGGTTGACGGCCAGTGCTACGAAATTGGTCACCGCGACGCGCTGTATGTCGGCAAGGGCGCGAAAGAGGTGGTTTTTGCCAGCGTCGACGGCAGCACGCCAGCGAAGTTTTACTACAACTGCGCCCCGGCTCACACCACCTGTCCTACCAAAAAAGTTACCCCGGCAGACGTAGCCCCGGTGACGCTGGGCGATAACCTCACCAGCAACCGTCGCACCATCAACAAATACTTCGTTCCGGATGTGCTGGAGACCTGCCAGCTCAGCATGGGGCTGACCGAGCTGGCGCCGGGCAACCTGTGGAACACCATGCCGTGCCATACCCACGAGCGCCGCATGGAGGTCTATTTCTACTTCAACATGGATGAGGATGCCTGCGTATTCCACATGATGGGTCAACCGCAGGAAACACGCCATATCGTGATGCATAACGAGCAGGCGGTTATCTCTCCAAGCTGGTCAATTCACTCCGGTGTGGGCACGAAGGCGTATACCTTCATCTGGGGAATGGTCGGTGAAAACCAGGTCTTTGATGACATGGACCACGTCGCGGTAAAAGATCTGCGCTAGTCGCGGGCAGTTAAGTATAAATCTGCCTGTTGCTGACAGGCATCGAAAGAGTAAGGAACAAACATGATTCTGGATGCATTCTCTCTGCAAGGTAAAGTGGCTGTGGTTTCCGGTTGTGACACCGGTCTGGGCCAGGGCATGGCGTTGGGGCTGGCAGAAGCGGGCTGCGATATCGTGGGCATCAACATCGTCGAGCCTACGGAAACCATCGAGCGCGTGACCGCGCTGGGCCGCCGTTTCCTGAGCCTGACCGCGGATCTGCGTAAAATCGACGCCATTCCTGACCTGCTGGATCGCGCCGTGGCGGAATTCGGTCATATCGATATTCTGGTCAATAATGCCGGGCTGATCCGCCGTGAAGACGCGATTAACTTCAGCGAGCGCGACTGGGACGACGTGATGAACCTGAATATCAAAAGCGTGTTCTTTATGTCTCAGGCGGTGGCGAAACACTTCATCGCTCAGGGGAACGGCGGCAAGATTATCAATATCGCCTCCATGCTCTCCTTCCAGGGGGGCATCCGGGTGCCGTCTTACACCGCGTCAAAAAGCGCAGTGATGGGGGTCACCCGTCTGCTGGCGAACGAATGGGCGAAGCACAATATCAACGTTAACGCCATTGCCCCGGGCTATATGGCGACCAACAACACCCAGCAGCTGCGTGCGGACGAGCAGCGTAGCGCGGAAATCCTTGACCGAATCCCGGCAGGGCGTTGGGGGCTGCCGGACGATCTGAAAGGACCTGTGGTGTTCCTGGCATCGAAGGCGTCGGACTACATCAACGGTTATACCGTAGCGGTTGATGGCGGCTGGCTGGCGCGTTAATTCGCGCTGACGAAAGAGCCTCTGCCTGCGGGTGGAGGTTTTTTTTGCTCAAAAATTGTCATTATCCATATCGTCAAAGATGAAAAATCCATACTAAAAAATCATAAATGACGCGCATCACAGTTTTATTACTTAAATATTAATCAATTAGCAAAATATGGCGATATTTCACCGCGAGTTGAAATTGTAATGTCCATCACAGATCGCCATGCCATAGCGAAATAATCCATATCTTCGCGAATTCCGGCCTGACACTTTTCTTCGCTATCTCGTAATTTCACTTAACGAATTTCTCTGTTCAGGCAGGAAACTATGACATCTATAAATGACTCTACCCTCATGCCCGCGGCGCTGCGCGATACTCGCCGCATGAACCAGTTTGTCTCCATTGCGGCGGCAGTGGCTGGCTTGTTATTTGGACTGGATATCGGCGTCATTGCTGGCGCATTACCGTTTATTACCGATCACTTTACGCTGAGCAGTCGCCTGCAGGAGTGGGTGGTGAGCAGCATGATGCTTGGCGCGGCCATCGGCGCGCTGTTCAACGGCTGGCTCTCGTTCCGTCTCGGGCGCAAATATAGCCTGATGGTTGGGGCGATCCTGTTTGTGGCAGGCTCCATTGGCTCTGCGTTCGCTACCAACGTGGAAGTGCTGTTGCTCTCCCGCGTCCTGCTGGGCGTGGCGGTCGGGATTGCCTCCTACACTGCGCCGCTGTATCTCTCGGAGATGGCGAGCGAGAACGTGCGCGGCAAGATGATCAGTATGTACCAGCTGATGGTCACGCTGGGTATCGTACTGGCGTTTCTGTCAGATACTTACTTCAGCTACAGCGGTAACTGGCGCGCCATGCTGGGCGTGCTGGCGCTGCCGGCGCTGTTGCTGATTGTGCTGGTGATTTTCCTGCCGAACAGCCCGCGCTGGCTGGCGCAGAAAGGTCGTCACGTGGAAGCGGAAGAGGTGCTGCGCATGCTGCGTGATACCTCAGAGAAAGCGCGTGAAGAGCTGAACGAGATCCGCGAAAGCCTGAAGCTGAAGCAGGGCGGCTGGTCGCTGTTTAAAGCCAACCGCAACGTGCGTCGCGCGGTGTTCCTTGGCATGCTGCTGCAGGCGATGCAGCAGTTCACCGGGATGAACATCATCATGTATTACGCGCCGCGTATCTTCAAAATGGCCGGATTTACCACCACCGAACAGCAGATGATTGCAACGCTGGTGGTCGGGCTGACCTTTATGTTTGCCACGTTTATCGCGGTATTTACCGTGGATAAAGCCGGTCGTAAACCGGCGCTGAAGATTGGCTTTAGCGTAATGGCGCTCGGTACGCTGATCCTCGGTTACTGTCTGATGCAGTTTGATAATGGCACCGCTTCGAGCGGTCTCTCCTGGCTCTCTGTCGGGATGACCATGATGTGTATCGCCGGATATGCCATGAGCGCCGCACCGGTGGTGTGGATCCTGTGCTCTGAAATTCAGCCGCTGAAGTGCCGCGACTTTGGCATCACCTGTTCCACCACCACCAACTGGGTGTCGAACATGATCATCGGCGCAACCTTCCTGACGCTGCTGGATGCCATTGGCGCAGCAGGAACGTTCTGGCTCTACACGGTACTGAACGTGGTGTTTATCGGTGTGACCTTCTGGCTGATTCCTGAAACCAAAGGCGTGACGCTGGAGCATATTGAACGCAAGCTGATGAGCGGGGAGAAACTACGTAATATTGGCGTGTAATGTTATTGCCCGGTGGCGCTTCGCTTACCGGGCCTACAATACCTTGTCGGCCCGGTAAGGCGTCGACTTTTAACGCATCGCCCGCTTCAGAATACGCTCAGCCTGACGCTGGAAATCTGCAGCGGTCTCTTCCACCGATTTCTGACCATAGTCGATATACTGCAGCGAGGTGCCGAACTGCGCCACAATCTGCGGATCGTCAAAGTAAGGGGACACGCTGAGTTTTGCAGGCAGCGACTGCGCCAGACGCAGGCCTGCAACCGACGGGTCGTTTTCTTTAATGGTACCGGCTTCAGTCAGGTACTGAACCGCCACTTTGCTCAGCGGTACGCCACGCTCCAGGCCCAGCGTCTCCACGCCCTCTTTACTGTTCAGCAGGAAGTTAATCAGCTTTGCCGCCGCTTCCGGGTTTTTGGTCGATTTACCGATCGACAGCATCTGTGCCGGTTTGAAGAACAGGCCCGCATCCGTGGCACCCGGCAGCATCGGGTAACTGCCCAGCACCAGTTTTGCCGGTGGCTTGAGGTTATCGGAGTATTTATTGATGGTGGAGTTCCACATATAGGTGCCGCCCCATTCCCCCTGGATCCACGGCTTCATCTCATACATGTTGCTCTTGCCAAACGACGCATAGTATTTGGTGTCCGGCATCACATGGCTATCAATCAGTTTTTTGTAGGTCTGGAAGAACTCCACCCATTGCGCCTTGCTGTAGGTGAATTTTTTGGTTTTCTCGTCCACGGCAGGGATGTTGTATTTCTGAACCATGTAAGAATTTAGCAACGCCAGCGTGTCCTGGTGTTCCAGTATGACAGGGTAATACTGCTTGCCGAGCTTGCTTTCGAAGGTTTTACCGGCGGCCATCAGTTCGTCCCAGGTTTTTGGGTAGTCGATGCCCGCTTTTTTCCACGTTTCGTCGTTAAAGTAGAAGACGCGCGCGGTCACGGAAATTGGGATCCCGTTCAGCTTGCCGTTGACCGTTGTGGACTGGAGCTCTTTGGCATCAAACTGGCTTAGATCTATCACGTCCTTCATTTTGTTCAGATCGTAAAAGCCGTCGCCGGTTTTCGAGAAGATCGGCAGCCAGTTCCAGTTGGTTTGCATCACATCCGGCTCTGTGCCGCCTGCAATCTGGGTGGTCAGACGGGAAAGATGGCCGTCCCAGCCGGTGTATTCCGCCTTAACGTTAATGTCCGGGTTCTGTTTATGGAACTCTTCTAACGCTTTCAGCGTCACCTGGTGACGGCCATTACCGCCCCACCAGGACATACGTAAATCGGTAGTTTGCGCCATCGATGGCAAAGCAGTAAGGCCCAGGGTCGCGGAGATTGCTGCGCTTAAAAGCACATTTTTCATTTTTCTTGCTCCATCAGAGAGAGAGGTTCAGTTCAGTTTTTGCGTCAAAAATATGGCACTTATTCATGTCGAAGCGGAAATAGACTTTTCGGTTAAGCCCTTTAGCAATCATCGGCTTAGCCTCTTCCGAAGGGATTCTGGCGGTCAGTTCGTGGTCCGCTACCTTCAGGTACACAAAGAATTCGTGGCCCATGTTCTCCACGCGCACCATTTCGCCGCTGCACCCATCCGGGAAAGGCGAGTCTGAGATCGACACAAATTCCGGGCGCACGCCGTAGAATACGTCCTGACCGGCGTAAGCAGCGACTTTTTCCTGCGTTTGCGCATTGAGCGGCATGGTTTCATTGCCGAGGGTGATGTGCAGTTGCCCGGCTTTTTCCACCAACTGGCTTTTACGAATGTTCATCTCCGGTGCACCGATGAATCCTGCGACGAACATGTTGTTGGGCTTGTGGTAAAGATTATCCGGGGTATCGACCTGCATGATGTGGCCCAGCTTCATTACACAGATACGGTCGCCCATGGTCATCGCTTCGGTCTGGTCATGCGTGACGTAGACAGTGGTGGCCGGTTTACCGGACTGCTTCAGCTGCTTATGCAGATCTGAAATACGAATACGCATCGAGGCACGGAGCTTGGCATCAAGGTTTGACAGCGGTTCGTCAAAGAGAAACACGTCCGGCTTTTTCACAATCGCGCGGCCAACCGCGACGCGCTGGGCCTGTCCACCGGAAAGCTGACGCGGCAGGCGGTCAAGCAGCGACTCCAGCTCCAGGATTTTGGCCGCTTCGTTTACCTGCGACTCAATTTGCTCTTTCGGCAGTTTGCTCAGCTTAAGACCAAAGGCCAGATTTTCGCGCACCGTCATGTGCGGGTAGAGCGCGTAGTTCTGGAACACCATCGCAATGCCGCGCTCCTTCGGTGCGAGGTTGTTCACGATCTTATCGCCGATCCGCACTTCACCGCCGCTGATGGTTTCCAGCCCCGCCAGCATGCGAAGG